>CANBEE010000261.1 GCA_947367415.1 uncultured Bacteroidales bacterium | reverse complement strand
CGAAAGCCATCACGATGACCATCACAATATTAATGAACACGCGCGCGAGGAACTTTTCCATGTTTGTAGCGGGCATCATCAAGTAGTTTGTGGAACGTCCCTTGCTACTGAAGGGAACTGCACTCATGTCGGATGCAGCACAGACAAGCATAAGAGCAAACACGCCATAGAAGAAAGGCACAAAGTTTGTCGCTAACGAGGGCATATACTGATCGGGATGTATAGAATGACGAAGGCCTGTATCTATAATCGAGTCCATATGTGCAAACTGACCCACCAAGAATGCTACAAACATAATGAAGAACACGCTGATATAGCGCCAGCGATGCTCTACCAAGTCACACTTCAACACGGCGCCGAAGCGTGAGAAACTGAATTTATTATTGATTGTATTCATTGTTGTTGACTTTTAATTATCCACCGAGATTTCTTACCACAGATTACACGGATTACCCGGATTTTTCAACAATCCGGTATTCACACATTCAATCGTATTGCCTATTCAATAAGGATATAATCTGTGAAATCTGAGAAATCTGTGGTTTTATTTAAACAACTCCGTGAAACGTTCCCGTTCAGCCAACACACCATTGAAAAGCAACTCGAGATTCAAGCGACTCTCCTCATCGAACTCATTAGGCAGGATGACACTATTGCCCGCTACGGAGGGCTGCACGAAAAGTGCTCCGTCGGTAGGCTCCGAGATGGGCTGCTCGGTGAAGAGGAGACGACGGCAGATTTCGTCGCTCGAGGCATTGAGCAGCACTTGAGAGCCGTCGATGATGACGATATGGTCGAGCAAGCTATCAATGTCGCGCACCTGATGGGTAGAGATGATGATGGTCTTGTCATCGGTCATGTTGCTGGCGATGAGTCGGCGAAACTCGCTCTTCGAGGGGATGTCGAGTCCGTTTGTCGGCTCGTCCATCACGAGGAGCGAAGTGTTGGTGGCCAGGGCGTAGCACATGAATGCCTTCTTCTGCTGACCCATGGAGAGGTTGTTGAACACCACGCTGTCGTCGAGCCCGAACATCGCGAGGTTCTTCTGCAACTGCTCGTAGCTGAAGCGGGGATAGAAACCCGCATGCAGCGCGGCGTACCGCTTGATACTCATCTTGGGCAGTTCAAACTCCTCGGGCACGATGAACATATCGCTCAGTGTAGAGGGCAAGCGCTTCTGCACATCCTCGCCCTTGTAGAGCACACTACCCTGCTGCGGACGCAGCAGACCCGTCAAGAGATAGAGCAGTGTACTCTTACCCGTACCATTCAGTCCGAGCAATCCGTACACTGCACCCTTCTCAATACTCAACGAAAAATCGTTGAAAACCTTACAGCCATTACCGCTGTAAGAAAACGCTAAATCGCTAATCTTTAACATACTCACATCATTTAATCGTTATACTTTTTGTTTATCTTACGTGTACTACCTTAATAGTACACTGCAAAGGTATAGCTTTTTATTAAATGTGCAATAGTTTTGAAGATTTTTTTGCAAAAAAATAGCATATCATTCTTCGCTTACGTTCGGAATGATATGCCATAATATAAGATGCGAGTTTCAGATTATATAGGCCAAACGACGAAGACCAGCGTATCCCACACCGCATGCGACACAATGAGGGCAAAAAGTTGCTTGGGCCATAAGCGATAGGCAAGTCCCCATACAAAGCCGCAGACGAGGGCAGCCATAATGAGCATGAAGTTGAACTTCCAGATATGTACCAGTCCGTAGACAAGCAATGTAACGATAAATGCCACATTGGCCGTACTCCGCACACTGATGCCACGCTGCACGAAGCCCCGCCAAAAGATTTCCTCGGCAGGCCCTATTATAAAGAGGAGTAGCAGACCAATGACCCATTCGCTCTGCGAGTCCTTCATGCTGTAGATGGTGTCGACCTGAGGTCGTGCAAAGGGAAACATCCACGTGGCCACCTTATCGCCCACCCAAAAGATGCCCCACAAGGCAAGGGCGAGCACAATGCCTATGAAGAGTCCGCTCCACGACACCTTGATATCGGCAAGCCAGCTGCGGTCAAAGAGCAATGCCATCGTGAGCAGTATGCACCCCGAGATGGTCATCATGGTCCAGAAATCCACCGGCATGCTCAACCATGGATTGAACATGAGGAACCACAAGAGAGCTGCAACAAGAATTGAGAAATGAAGACTACATTTCATTGGTTTACTTATAAGGCTGAGCACTCGGAGAACTCTGAGGCTTCCGAGCACTCTGATAAAACAGGATTTAATTAATAGCCGCACCTACAAACAGCGAAACGGCAAGCAGCAGACTGAACATAAGCTGCAGCTGCGAGGTTGCAGCATCGTGCATGACCAAAGTCTCCATCCCCTTCTTCGGCGAATCGAGCACGACACGAGCACACTTCCAGGCCTTAGGCAATGCAAACAGCACAATCACACTATACCAAGGAAGCCAACCACACATAATGGTAGCAATAACAGCAACGAAGGGGAAGAGCACCTCGAAAGCATAGAGCTGCACGGATGCTTTCAAGCCAATGAGCATGGCGAAGGTGCGTATGCCCGCCGCACGGTCCGACTCGATATCGCGTGTATTATTTACATGAAGAATGGCCACCGTGATGAGTCCGATGGGCAAAGCCAGTACAAGTGCCGGATAGTAATATTCACTGATAGTAGCATACGTGGTGCCCAAAATGGGAATCACGGCATAGGACAGGAAGATGACCACATCTCCCAAAGCAAAATATTTGAAAGTAGCATAGGTGAGCGTGAAGAAGGCGCCGTAGAAGGCTGCGTAGAGTAGCGGCCAGCCACATCGAGACAGGATGTAGAAGCCGATGGCACAGCCCAGCACAAAGAGCGTCAGACTAAGGCGCATATACTCCTTCGTTGTGAAAGAACCATTGACCAAAGGCATGTGATTAAGGCCCTTATCAACACCTTTCTTATAATCACGCACATCACTCAGCATATTGCCTGAGGCATGAAAAAATACAATACCGGCAATAGCGAGCACACCGCTCACCCAATCAATAGACATGCCATAAAGGCTACAAACCCAGGTCATATAGGCCAATGTAGCAAGCACAGGCATTGCTGAAGCAGGGAACGACCACGGACGTGTGGTTAGAATCCAATCTTTTACCGAATGTTTCATCTTGTTTTATTCATTAAAATGTTTGTCAATTATTTTTCTGCAACATATAGCGTACATATTCCCATGGTGAGACGTTGGAAGGTAACATTGGTAAAGCCATTCTTCAGCATAATCTCGCGCATCACCTCACCTTGCGGAAAAGCTTTCATTGTTTCGGGCAAATAGGTATAAGCACTATTGTCGCCCGAAATAAGCCGTCCAATGACAGGCATCACCAATTTGGAGTAGATGCCAAACAGCATACGCCACAGCTTACGATGGGGATATGACAATTCGAGCATCACAAGGTGTCCGCCCTTGCGGAGCACACGGCACATCTCGCCAAGGC
>CANBEE010000260.1 GCA_947367415.1 uncultured Bacteroidales bacterium | reverse complement strand
ATCGGCTACGTCCCCGCACCACAATACAGCGAGGAGGCCTTGCGCGAAGCGCTTACCGACTTTCCCATGAGCGACACCACCATCACCTTCACCACCAAAGAGATGGAGGACAAGAACTGGAACGAGGAGTGGGAAAAGAATTTCTTTGAGCCCATTGTCGTAGACAACCGCTGCGTCATCCACAGCACCTTCCACAAGGACTACCCGAAGGCAACCTACGACATCATCATCAATCCGCAGATGGCCTTCGGCACCGGACATCATCAGACCACACGCCTCATCCTCAGCTACCTGCTCGATATCGACCTGCATGGAAAGACCGTCCTCGACATGGGCTGCGGCACCTCTATCCTCGCCATCCTGGCCTCCATGCGCGGAGCCTCATCGCTCACCGCCATCGACATCGACGAGTGGTGTGTGAACAACTCCATCGACAACCTCGCCCTCAACCATATCGACAACATCAAGGTGTTCCAGGGCGACGCCTCATCACTTGCTGCCGAGGGACCGTTTGATGTCATCATAGCCAACATCAACCGCAACATTCTCCTTGCCGACATGCAATACTACGTTGCCCGCATGAACGAAGGGGCCGAAATCTACTTCAGCGGATTCTACGAGAGCGACCTGCTCATGATTCAGGCCGAAGCCGAGCGCCTCGGGCTACGCTACCTCAGCCACCGCGTGGAGAAGGACTGGACGGCAGCTCAGTTCGTGAAGGGCTGACCTGTGCAAGCGAGGCACCGCACCGGTGGCTCTGCTTGTGACTGCATAAACGAAGGAGGGTACCCTGCTGGGCACCCTCCTTTGCGTATAGGAAAGTAGAGTTCCTTTATTTTCTTGTCTTGAACTCGCTCAAACCCTCTTCGAGGAAGTTGATGTAGGCGTCGATGTCCTCATCGTATGAGCGCGGTGTGTTCAGCGGGTGACCCTCATTGTCGAGCAGCACGTAGAAGGGCTGTGCGTTGGCACCGAACTTGGTACGCTGCAGGTAGCTCCACTTGTCGCCGATGCTGCGCAGCACTACCTCCTTGCCGTTCTCGGTGAGGCGGATGGGCTCGGCGAGCGGAGTCTTGTCGTCCACGTAGAGGCTGATGAGCACGTAGTCGTTGTTGATGAGGTCGAGTACCTTGTCATCGGCCAGTACCGACTGCTCCATCTCGCGGCAGTTGACACAACCATAACCGCTGAAGTCGAGCATCACGGGCTTCTTCTCCTGACGGGCAATGGCCATACCCTGGTCATAGTCCATCGACTGCGGATGCAGCTCCTGCTCGTAGAGGTTGAAGTCCTGCGTGCTCATAGGAGGAGCAAAGGCGCTGATGGCCTTGCAGGGAGCGCCCCACAAGCCGGGCACCATATAGATGGCGAAGGCAAATGACACGAGGCCGAGCATGAAGCGGGGCACACCCACCTTGCGGTCGTCATCGTCGTCGTGGGGGAACATAATCCACTTCATCAGGTATGCGCCGAGCAGTGCGAAGAGGGCAATCCACAGGGCGAGGAAGGTCTCACGGTCGAGGATGTGCCAGCCATAGGCGAGGTCGGCCACAGAGAGGAACTTGAGCGCGAAGGCCAGCTCCACGAAGGCCAGTACCACCTTCACGGTATTCATCCAGCCGCCGCTCTTGGGGGCAGCCTTGAGCCATGCGGGGAAGATGGCAAACAGGGTGAAGGGCAAGGCCAGCGCGATGGCGAAGCCGAGCATACCGATGGTGGGGGCCAATATGTTGCCCGAGGTAGAAACCTCTACCAGGAGGAAACCGATGATGGGGCCGGTGCATGAGAACGACACCAGTGTGAGCGTGAAGGCCATGAGGAAGATGCCGAGCAGTCCGCCCGTCTTCTCAGCCTTGCCATCCACAGCGGTAGTCCACTTCTCGGGCAGGGTGAGCTCAAAAGCGCCCATGAACGACATGGCAAATACCACCAGCAGGAGGAAGAAGAAGAGGTTGGGGATAGCGGCAGTAGACAGGGCGTTGAGGGCCGAGGCACCAAACAGCAGTGTCACGAGCAGGCCCAGCAGCACGTAGATGATCACGATAGATACACCATATATATATGCATCGCGACGGCCCTTCTTCTTGTCGCCACTGCGCTTGAGGAAGAAGCTCACGGTCATCGGTATGATAGGCCATACGCAGGGAGTCACGAGCGCCACGAGTCCGCCAGCGAGTCCGAGCAGGAAGATAGCCCAGAGCGACTGGTTGGCCGTGTCGGCTGTGCCCTTAGGCTGGCCCAGCTCCTCGATGACGGGCTCCCACAGGGCGCCAAACTGAGAGGCGCTTGCTTTCTCGGAGTTGACTGCTTGCTCGGAGGTCTCGGTGGTCTCAGAGGTCTCTGAGGGCTCAGAGGGTTCTGCAGGAGCAACTACCGGAGCAGCGGGAACAGCCTTAGGCTCCTCTTTCTTGGGAGCTTCTGCCTTCTTTTCGACCTTCTTCTCTTCCTTTTTCTCTTCAGCCACTTTTATTCATCCCTTTCTGCACTGATAATTTCACCGACAAGCTTTGTAAAATATTTTACGCTCGGTACAAGTCTTGCATAATCCATGCGTGTCGGTCCTATAAGTCCGAAAACTCCTGAAAGAGAATCGGAAACATTGTATGTGGACACAATCATACTTGAATTTTCAAGAGGAGTGTACGGATTTTCCTTGCCGATATAAACATTCAGTCCGTGCGTAGTAGCTGAGAGCACATTCAAAAGTGTGTCTCTTTTTGAAAGAAGCTCCATAATGCCTAAAACATCCGAACTGATTTCACTGTTACTGAATAATTTATGCTCACCGCCCAGAACAACATCTGCTCTCATAGCGTCTTTTGCAAGATCTGACAATGCTACCACTATAGGACTCATTGCCAGAGCATATTCTCCGAGAGATACCACAAGGCTCTGTAAAAGCATATCTGCCATGCTTTTAAGGGGCTTTCCGACAAAGTTTTCTCCTGCCATTTTATAGAATACACGGACGATATCATCTGTGATATCCGTATCAGTCCTGCAGACCTTGTCCTTAAGAATTCCCGATGAAGTAAGAAGAACAATAATTGCTGTTCTTCTGCTTACAGGAACAAGCTCAACCTTTCTGATGTGAGCTCCCTCACTTGTAGGTGTTGTTGTGACAACCGCGCAATCTGTAATATCCGCAAGAATTGCTGAGGCTTCCTTCAGAAGCTTTTCAGGATCACCAAAATGAGTGCCGAGCATCATATCGATTTTCCTTCGCATCTCTTCATCAAGATCACTTTCACACATCAGCTCATCTACATAATATCTGTAGCCTTTCTGCGTGGGAATTCTGCCCGACGATGTATGGGGCTGTTCAAGAAATCCCATCCGCTCCAATTCGCTCATTTCGTTACGAATGGTGGCAGAGGAGTATTTCATATCCGGCAGCTCCGTGATCGCCTTGGAGCCCACAGGCTCAGCCGTTCGGATATACAAGTCCACAACACTGCGAAGCACCTTTTTCTTCCGTTCGGTCAGTTCCATAC
>CANBEE010000259.1 GCA_947367415.1 uncultured Bacteroidales bacterium | reverse complement strand
GCGTTTGTTGATGCAGAACATGAGCGAGGAACTTTCTGAGGAGGAGTTGCAGGAATACTACGAAGCCAATAAGCAGTTCTTCATGTTGGAGGAGCCTGTCATAAAGGGCGTTTTTATTAAGGCCCCGTTGACGTCTCCAGGCTTGAAAGACCTGAAACGTTGGTATAAAGACAATACGGAGGCTTCGCTCGAGCAGCTGGAGTCTTATGCATTCCGCAATGCTGTGATGTATGAATACTTCTATGATCACTGGGTGCCAGTGTCGGAACTGGAAGGAAAGATAACGATTAACCTGGCCGAGCTGGCCGACGAGTTTGACAAACACCGCAACATCGAAGTGGAAGACGAAGACTACTGTTATCTTCTGCATATTGAGGAGTTTGTTGTCCAAGGCGAGGAAAAGCCTTTTGAACTGGCGAAGCAGGAGATTATAGACCTTTTGGCCAATAAGCGTAGGGTAGACTTCATGCGGAAAGTGAAGGATGACTTGTATAATCAGTCCACAGAAATGGGACGAATAAAATATTATCAGAATGAAAAGATGCAAATTGTTAATGATACTGTGCACACTGCTCATGGCAGTACAGACAGTAGCGCAAGATAATGTGATAGACGAAGTCGTATGGGTAGTAGGCGATGAGGCAATACTCAAGTCTGATGTAGAGCAGTCACGTATCTACTTCATGATGTCGGGACAAACGATGGAGGGTGAGCCCTACTGCGTTATCCCCGAGCAGCTCGCTATACAGAAATTGTTCATGCACCAGGCTGTTATCGATAGTATTGAGGTTACTGAGCAGGAGGTGCTCAGTGAAGTAGAGCGCGAGATAACGATGCGTGTCAACCAGATAGGCTCTCGCGAGAAGCTGGAGGAATATTTCGGCAAGACCTCGACACAGATACGTGAAGAGCTACGCGAAACCATTCACGACCGAATGGTTGTAGAGAAGATGCAGCAGGAACTGTTTGGTGACATCAAGCTGACTCCCTCCGAGGTGCGCCGTGGCTTTGCCAACATGAAGTCAGAGGAGATTCCCTATGTGCCAACCCAAGTGGAGGTGCAGATTATCACCCTTCAGCCCGAGATCCCCTTGGAGGAGATAGAGCGAGTAAAGTCCGAGTTGCGTAACTATACCGAGCGCATCAATAGCGGTGAGTCACAGTTCTCTACATTGGCCGTCTTCTATTCTCAGGACCCCGAGTCGGCACGTCGTGGTGGCGAGCTTGATTTCTTCGGACGTGGCGAGATGGTACCCGAATTCTCAGCGGTAGCCTTTAACCTTACTGAGCCGGGCAAGGTATCGAAGATCGTAGAGACCGAATTTGGCTTCCATATCATACAGCTCATCGAGAAGCGTGGCGACCGCGTGAGAGCACGCCATATCTTGCGCAAGCCTGAGGTTTCCATGGAGAGCATGAACGCTTCGTTGGCTCGTCTCGACACCATAGCTAATGATATACGTAGCGGAAAGCTCTCGTTCAATGATGCGGTAGCCTTCTCTGCCGATAAGAACACGCGCAAAAACTTTGGTTTGATGAGCAATGAGATGACTCTCTCTTCACGTTTTGAGTTGCAGGAACTGCCGCAAGAGGTGGCCAAGGTGGTGTATGAGATGAAGGTGGGTGATATCTCAAGCCCCTTTGTCATGATTGACAAGAAGACAGGAAAAGAGGTGTGCGCCATCGTAAAGCTGAAGAGTCGTGTTGAAGGACACAAGGCAACACCTACCGAAGACTATCAGGTGATAAAGGATGTAATGATAGCCAAGATGAAGCAGCAGAAGCTGGAAGATTGGATCCGAGAGAAGCAGAAGACTACGTATGTACGCATCAATGAGAATTGGTGTGACTGCGAATTCCAATACCCCGGTTGGATAAAACAATAAGCAACTTCCTATCTTTGTGCGATGACAAGGATGCGTAGATGGATGATGATTGTTGTGCTGGCTTGGGCAGCTTTGGCTACGATGTCGGCACAGACGGGACTGCAGAAAGCGGCTCCTCAACGTGCTGTACCCAAACGGGTGAAGCTTGACTCTGCCAAGCAGTTCGACAAAGTAGACATGAAGCTGCAGCCGGTGATGATGAAGGAGGCACCTCTCAAGGGTACACCTGCCCCTCGAAAGGTTGAGGCCGAGAAGAGTCTGCCCATGCAGAAAAAGTCCGAGGCTGTGGACTCTACAGCCAATCGTGCGAGGAAGATGCACAAGATGCCGACAGGTACTCCTGTGGAGGTCAGGGAGGGCTCACTGATGACCGCTCCTTCCGACACCACGAAAGAGCGCTATGTATATCTCCTCCATGCCGACGAGACACGTTACAATCAACTCATAAATCCCGATGCGCAGATACTGGTAGGTGATGTGGCTTTCCGCCATGACAGTATGTATATGTATTGCGACTCGGCCCTTTTTTATGAAACCTCCAATTCGCTCGATGCCTATGGAAATGTGCGCATGAACCAGGGCGACACTCTATTTCTTTATGGCGACCGTCTCCACTATAGCGGTGATGAGATGCTGGCCAAGGTGCGCGAGAATGTGGTGATGATTGACAAGCAAATGACGCTCACGACTGACAGCCTGAACTATGACCGCACCATCAACCTCGGGTATTACTTCAATTGGGGTACGGTGGAGGACACCCTCAATGTGCTGACCTCGGAGTGGGGCGAGTATGACACGCAGACCAACGATGCCGTATTCAACTACGAGGTGACGCTCACCAATCCCAACTTTGTACTCACCTCCGACACCCTGCACTATAATACGAAGACGCAGATAGCCACTATCGTCGGGCCATCCAATATTGACAGTGACCAGAACAACATCTATTCCACGTTGGGACGCTACTATACGGCCGATGAACATGCCGAACTGCTCAATCGCTCTGTGCTTACGAATGAGGACAAGCGCCTGGTGGGCGACAGCATCTTCTATGACCGCATCAATGGCTATGGCGAAGCGTTCGAGAACGTGGTGATGGATGACTATGACGGGAAGACCCGTCTGACGGGAGATTACACCTATTATAATGAGGTGGCCGACTCGGCCTATGCCACACAGCGTGCTGTGGCCATATACTACTCGCAGGGCGATAGCCTCTATATCCATGGCGACACCTTGCGCTTGCTCACTCGCTTCCCCGATACCGACTCTGTCTACCGTATAATACAGGCTTATCACAAGGTACGTGTCTATCGAGAGGATGTACAGGCTGTTTGTGACTCCATGGAGTTCAATTCGCAGGATACCTGCATGACCATGTACTACGACCCCGTCATCTGGAATGGTCCGCAACAGGTGTTGGGTGAGGTGATACGTGTGTATATGAACGACAGCACAGTTGACTGGGCACATGTGGAGAATCAGGCTCTGATTGTAGAGCAAGTGGATACCGGCCATTATAACCAAATCAGTGGACGTGAGGTGAAAGCCTACTTCAAGGATGGTGCCATCGATAAGTCCGATGTGATAGGCAATGTGATGGTCGTATACTATTACAT
>CANBEE010000258.1 GCA_947367415.1 uncultured Bacteroidales bacterium | reverse complement strand
CTAAAGCTATTAACGTCTGTATAGCCATGAGTGACGGTGTATACATTCACATTCTTTCCTGCCATCAAGCCCAAAGTGCGCTTCTCATCGATGCGCACACCGCCTGTCACGGCAAATCCGCCAGCATAAATGCCCAGATTGCCACGCACCGTAACCTCCGACTTCCAATTCTTTCGTCCCTCAGCCGAGAAGCTCTCCTTGATGCTTTGAGCTTGCACAGAGGTCAATGGGAACAGCATAAAGGCTACACAAGCAATGGCGCGCAATACTTTCTTTTTCATAACTTCTCCTTTTGTGTTTTGCAATATCTTTAATCCTTTACATACGACTCTTCGCACTCTCGCCAGCTCCAGTACCCTTGTACTTGCTCTTGGTTGTGTTAAACTTATAGCGGATGGTGAGTACGGCTTCGCGGGTGTCGAAATGGTTGTATTGCACGATGCTGTAGTCGCCTGAGCGTAGGCACACTCCGGCGCGTTGCGAGTCGAGCAGGTCGGTGCCTTCAAGTTCTATGGTGAGGGCATCGTTCAAGAACGACTTGCGCACCGAAAGGCCAAGGGCATAGTTGTGCGAAAGCGTCTCATACACCAAGGTGTGGCCCTTGCCCTGGTAGTTCATGTCGAGCTGTATCATGTAGTTCTTGGGCAGTTGGATGATGTTGGTGAGGTAGCCGACCCAGATGGGCTTGTTCATGGAGATTGTCTTTCCACGGAAATCCATGTCGAACCACTGTTTCTGCAACCCTACGGTGAGGCTCGGCATCCAGCATCCTATCTGGGGCGAGACCACGAGGTAGGCACTCATCTGGGGAACGGGCTTGGCGTAGTTGATGGTAGTGAGCATCATGGCATCGGGATTCTCGGGCTGGGCAGTGCCCCACTGCACGAAGGCATCTTTCAGCAGGCTGTACGAGGCCGATAGCTGGAAAAACTGCCAGGCGCCGCTGAGCGAGAGGTTGTGGGTAATCTGCTGGCGTAGCGTAGGGTTACCCTTGTCCAGTGAGTAGCGGTCGATGTAGGTCACCGAGTTGCGCAACTGGTGATACGAGGGACGCTGTGTCTTCACTGCATAGGAGAACTGTGCTTGCACGGGGCCGAGCAAGGCTGTGAGCGAGGCGTTGGGGAAGAAGTTGTCGAAGGCGCGACTCTGGTCGGCCTGCCACGCATCGTTGATGTAGTAGTCAAATGCCACGTGCTCGTAGCGCAGGCCTGCTCCTACGGCACCGAAGGGCAGCGCATGGCTGTACTCGGCGAAGGCCGTGGCGTTTTGCTCGCGGATGGTGCTGCTTGACGAGGGCAGATAGTTCTCGGGGTTCAGATACACATCCTTGCGATAGGTATAGGTGTATTCGCTACCAGCCGATAGGCTACCGCCCCACACGGGATATGTGAGTACTAGCTTGCCAGCGCCCATCCGATTGCGTGTGTTGCTGTACGAGTTCACGATGCGGTCCTCGTCGTTCGTGCTGTTCTCGTCGTACATGTCGTGTCCGTCCTCATCCTGCATCAGCCAGTCGGCATTGAAGTCGATGTTCAGTTTGCCCGCCGTACCATTATAATAAGCGTTTACCTGATGGTTGGCGTAGTCGTCATAGAGCATGGTCGACTGAGTACGCAGGTCGTCGTCCAATACGCCATCGAATGTGGCTTTGCTGTGCGCATCCATGGTGCCCCGATAGTCTGTCAATGCCTTGCCCGTATACTTCACGCCCATGGAGTGGTTTTCGTTGAACTGGTAGTTGGCGCCCAACGTAGGGAGCAGCACTTGCGAGTGCGTGGTGGCAGTGAGGGTGTTGTTCAGTTCGAGCAGTCGGACGGATTGTAGCGACTGGGTGAGCTTGCCTTCTTGAATATCATTCGTCAACCGATAATCAAGGTTGCCGAATATGTCCAGCTTGCCGCGGCGGTAGTTGAAGCTCAGTTGATTGATAAGGTCGGTGTTGTAGTCGCTCTGAAACACCGACGAGCGCAGGTTGAATCCGAAGCCGTCGCCCTGCTTGCGGATGGTCTGAATACGGATAACGGCACTCACCGTGGCATCGTAGCGTGCACCGGGGTTGTGGATGACCTCCACGTGCTTTATCTCGTCGGAGTGGAGCTGCTCCAGCTCGGCATTGTCGCGCACGAGTCGGCCGTTGATATACACCACCGGTGTGCCCTTGCCCAGCACCTCGATGGACTCGCCCTTGTGTATCACACCGGGAATCTTGCCCAGCACATCGTTGGCCGAGCCCAACGTGGCCAATACGCTGTTCTCCACGCTCGTCACCATAGCGTCGCCCTTGATTTGCGTTTTGGGCAGGGTTCCCTTCACCACCACCTCGTCGAGTAGCTGATTGTCTGCCTTGAGGCGCACGACCATCGTGCTGCTCTCCTTCAGCGCTTGCCACACGGGGGTGTATCCTATGTATGACACGTGCAGCAACGCCCCGTTGCCCTGGCCTGCGAGAGCAAACTGCCCCGCTCCGTCGGTCACCGTGCCGGCCACATAGGCCGAGTCGGCCGTGTGCATCACTACGTTGGCATATGCTACTGGGTTGTCCTCTGCATCTACTACCTTACCGCTAATCTGCTGTGCCTGTGCACCGCCAAGCATACTTGTGGCCAGCATGGCCACCATCATCCATCTTTTCATTTTGTCTCTTTTATCTTTATATCCATTTTGTCCGTTAGACGCACGTAGTTCATCAAAAACTACATACCATCACTCTCCAAGACGTGACGAAAGACTGAAATGCTGCAATAAGATTGCAAAAAAGCGCAGACCTCCGCCATACGCCTCTTGGCTCACCACAAGCCATTACAAACTATGCGAGTAGTCTGCGCTTATGCGCACTACTCAACGTTTGTAATTATTAGCTCGTTCATTTCCGAGGTGGTGATTCAGAGGCGATTGAGCTAAATTAAAATGTTATTTGACGAGTCTTTCGGCTCATCGGTGACAAAGTTAGTGCAAACCGAGCGAAATACCAAAATATGTTTTGAGTATTTTCGAGGTCAGCCTAACTTCATCTTGCAGAGCAAGATAAATGTACTAAAACTTTTCAATACTCCGCACACTATCATCAGATTATTTGCTATTCGGTAAGGGATTATCAGTAAAAACACAAAAAAACCGTCAATGCTTTGTATGGAGAGCATAAATTGCTTATATTTGCACTGCATACAGAGCAATGCTTATGAAAAAAGAGACTATTAAGTTACTTATTGCTGAAAAGCAACAAGAGATAGAGCGGATAGAACTACAACAACGAGCTATCGAGTTTGACGACAATGCAAGTTATGTCATTGTGGGTATTCGCCGTGCTGGTAAATCCTACCAGATGTTCCAAGATATTAAGCGGAAGATAGAAGCCGGGAAGATAAAAATAGAGGATTGTCTGTATATCAACTTTGAGGATGAGCGTGTGGCCGATATGCAGGCCTCTGATCTTGGCTTGCTCTTGGAATGTTATGCCGAGATGTATGACAATCCCCGTCCTCTCATCTATCTGGACGAGATACAGAATATTAAGGGATGGGAGA
>CANBEE010000257.1 GCA_947367415.1 uncultured Bacteroidales bacterium | reverse complement strand
GCATACGAGATGACGTCGAGTCTCGTGGGCTCGGAGATGTGTATAAGAGACAGGAGTTAATGAATGCTTTCACGAACCTGCCGCTGAGATCCCTGTAAGCCTTGAATGCGGACGCAATGAAAGAAGCAGCTTCTGCGCAGTCATAGCATCCAAGGTCAATCTCGCTTCCGGAATCACCGGCATCCGGAGTGCATATGGAGAGTATCAGACTGTCGTCATCTCCGACTGAGAGAAATGCACGTGCTCCACCCTCGTCACACTCTATCATATATATACTTGGGGTCTGTCTTGATACGGTCAGCCGTCTTCTAGAGGGCATAAGTGCTCTAATGGTGGCTTCCAATCCTTCGTTCGCAGCAGGATCAGCGTCGAAGTGCTCCATCATCTCCTGGACATAATCCATCCACGCCGCAGAGAGGCCTGCTATGAAACCATAAGAATTCATATAGCTCTGAATGTCTATCTGTGGGATATTATTATACCGGAACCTGTAAGGTTCTTTCATCTGAAGTCTGGGAATCATCATACATATCTCGTTTGAATTATGTATCATCGGCCTTTGAAAGTGTTACAATGAATCTCGGGATTGTTTCTTCCTCAGTGTAAACTTATTCTTTCCTGCTGCTCCAACGAGCGGACCGCCCTCATGAGCCGTAACTTGAATTCATCCATAGATGCCCAGAACTCTGTCTCAAAGAACGGGTCTCTTTTTAGAGACACAGAGTATCTGACTCTTTGATTGCTGGCATCTGTCGCCTCGATGTCTATCCCATATCTGGTGATGATATCCCCGGCCACTGTTTGGGCAGTTGCAAGAGCAATCTCAAGCGCGACTGCTTCTGCCAATGCTTCACGGATGGCTTTAGATACGACTTCTTCGCATCTTCTGACCTCTTCATCATAGGCAGTAATCAACCCGATTGCGTCGTCTGCTCTGACATTCAAGACCACATTCCCGTGGCTGCTGGGCCCGCAAGAGAGTAAGTCACCGTATTCCTTTAAGTAGAACGTCGAATCCTTCAGGTGAATCTTGGTCGCTCCATTATAAACACCAATATTGTACTGTCTGCTTACCTTTCTTATTATATCTTTTGGTCTGGCGCAGGTCTCGTCTTTACCTAGTCGACGCAAGAAATTGCATCCTGTTATCAGATGGCTCCAGAATAAACGCATATATTCTTCAGAGAAGACTTCAAGATGAGTGTCGACCGTGATATCATCTACGCACATCCTGCCCCTAATCTGATGCTTAAGCCCTCTGAAGGATTCCCTGCGGGCACCGGCTATTATTTTTCTTATGCTTCGCTTTGCCATTGTATTGTACTTTCTATTCTCTCAATATCCATTTCTGATATTTCCCGTTACAAATTTTCTTTGTAACAAGTTCATAAGCGAATGAATATATAGGGGAAACTCAGATAGATATGAAGAAAGTATTGCTCCTTCTTGCTGTTGCGCTGTGTAGCGTCGGCAGCTCTTTTGCGCAGGACAAAAAAGTGAGAGTGACGGGTAATGTCACAGATTATGAAACGGCCGAGCCTGTAGGTATGGCTACAGTGCAATTGCTGGCATTGCCAGACAGTAGTTTCAAGTTGGGTGCAACTACCGATGAGAAGGGGCGTTTCGAGTTAGACGATCGCCTTCAGCTCGGTAATTATTTGCTGAAGGTGTCGTTTGTGGGCTATGGCGACGAGCACCGTACATTTACAGTGGCAGATGATACACGCCGTGTGCGCTTTGACTCTATTCGCCTCAAGACAGATGCTTTGCTGCTCAAGGAAGCCGTTATCGAGGCTCAGATGGCTCAAGTACAAGTCGTAGATGACACAGTGGTGTTCAACGCCGAGGCTTTCCGAGTGCCCGAAGGATCAATGCTTGAGGAACTTATCCGTAAGCTCCCAGGCTATGAGGTTGGTGATGACGGCACAGTGACTTATAATGGTCAGACAGTGAGCAAGATTTTGGTCGATGGCAAGGAGTTTTTCTCAAACGACAAGTCGATAGCCATGAAGAACTTGCCTGCCAATATGGTCAAGAAGATTAAAAGCTATGAGAAGAAGAGCGATTTGGCCGAAGTTACCGGTATTGACGATGGTGAAGAGGAACTTGTGCTTGACCTCACAGTGAAGGACGATGCCAAGAAGGGTTGGTTCTCAAATATTGACTTAGGCTATGGACGTCCCACTCAGGAGACGGCCTACGATATCCATAATCTGTATACTGTGAAGGGTAGTGTGAACCGCTTTAAGGAGAATGAGTTCTATTCGGTGATTCTCTCTACAAACAACGTGAACGACAATGGCTTCCCCGGTGGCGGTGGTCGTGGCGGTCGTGGCGGTGGCAATGGAATGAACCAGAGCTCGATGGGTGGCTTTACCATGGCACGCAACTTCGGCGAAGAGATCAGGAAGAACAAGACTCGCTATTCGTTGGGAGGTAATGTACGTTTCTCGCACAGAGACTCCGATTCGCAGAGCATGACCGCTTCGGAGACCTTCTTGACTCAGGGAAGCAACAATTCGTTCTCAAATAGTACGAGCCGCTCGCTCAGTAACAACCTAAGCTTGAATGCCGACATGCGTTTCGAGTGGAATCCCGATACGATGACCAACATCGTGTTCCGTCCCGGTGTGTCGCACTCTACATCAGGCAACTCTTCGGAGAACCTCTCGGCAACTTTTAATAAAGACCCCTATGCCGTGCTCGATGAGCACTTTGCTGATGAGGGCTATGGACCTTTGGATTCTGCCTGGGTCGATGACAGCCGTATCAACTATGGTAACCGTCAGTCGGCAGGAGGCAGTGAGAATACTTCGGTAAACGGTAATATCCAGTTCAACCGCCGTTTCGGCAACGAGGGCCGTAACCTCACTCTGCGTATTGCTGGAGGCTACAATACAAGCGAGAGCTTCTCTAACTCGACTTCGTTTACCCGCTTCTACCAGCGTAACGACAGCACCTCTACCATCAATCGCTACAACACCACGCCATCGAAGAGCTATAACTACAATGCCCGTGCCATGTGGAGCGAGCCCTTGTGGGAGGCTACTTTCCTGCAGCTGAGCTATCAGTTTGACTATCGCTACAACGACAGCAAGCGTTCTACCTTTGACCTGCCCGATAACCTTGAGTACTGGCAACTCCCCGACTGGATTCTTCCCGATGATTATGAGCGCTATTTGAGCGAGGAGCTTAGCCGTTTTGCTACGTACGAGAACTTCGACCATGACATTACAGCCCAGCTCCGTCTCATTCGCGAGAAGTACAACATGAATGTGGGTCTTACCCTCTTGCCTCAACGCAGCAAGATGAACTATCAGTATATGGGTCATGATATTGATACCGTGCGCACCGTCTTCAATTTTACTCCTACGATGAACTTCCGCTATCGTTGGACGAAGCAGCGCAACCTGCAGATCAACTATCGTGGTCGCAGCAGTCAGCCCTCTATGACTGACCTTCTCCCCATTACTGATGACAGCAATCCGCTGAATATCACCAAAGGTAACCCTGGCTTAAAGCCTACGTTCAATAATAGC
>CANBEE010000256.1 GCA_947367415.1 uncultured Bacteroidales bacterium | reverse complement strand
ATACTATTATAATAAGGAGAAGCATCGCCAGCTCGCCCTCGAATATATGGAGCGTGCCTTCCAACTCGACCCGACGGATAGCCGCATCCTCATGGAGCTCGATCAACTCTACAAGGTCACCGGTCGCCCCCATGCCGAGCGCCTCGCCCACCTGGAGCAGTACCCCGCACTCATTGCCGAGCGCGACGACCTCCTGCTCGAACAGATTGCCCTGCTCAACCACCTCGGGCGCTACGATGAGGCCATGGCATTGCTCGACAGCCACATCTTCCACCCCTGGGAGGGAGGCGAAGGCAAGGTGCCCGCACAGTACCAATATGCCCGTGTGGAGAAGGCGAAAAGCCTGCTTGCAGACGTCACAAATGGCAATTCCGCAAGTTGTCTTGATACGAAGCAGCATCACTCACAACTAGAGCAAGCCATCGCTCTACTCAGTCAATGCCTCATCTACCCCCACCACCTCGGTGAGGGCAAGTTGCAGGGAGCACAGGACAATGATTTCCATTACCTCCTAGGTTGTGCTTACGAACTCCTTGGCGACGATGTGCAAGCCCGCGAGCATTGGGAGTTGGCCACCTACGGACCCACCGAGCCTGCGGCAGCCATGTACTACAACGATGCCAAGCCCGAGAAGATATTCTATCAGGGACTGGCCCTGCTCAAGCTCGGTCGCACTGCCGAGGCTCATGGCCGTTTCCACAAGCTCGTCGGCTACGGCAAGCAGCACCTCTTCGAGCCTCAGGTGATGGACTACTTCGCCGTCTCGCTGCCCGACCTTCAGATTTGGGATGGCGACCTCAACGAGAAGAACCGCATACACTGCCTCTTCATGCTCGCCCTCGGCTACACTGGCTTGGGCGACAAGGTCCATGCCGAGCGTTACCTCGCCGAGGTAGAGCAGCTCGACATCAACCACCAGGGCATCCGTGCCTTGCGGACACTGCAGGTATAATGCTAGGTTATACGAACAATAAGGAAGGAGGTCGGTACTCAACGATGCTGACCTCCTATTGTTTGCATTCAATTCTGAAAAAATGAGAGAAAAAGTTGCAACGGAGTGTAACAAATCCGCTGCATCGACGTATTAGGGGCAAATGATGTTTGAAAAAAGGAAAGTAAACCGTATTTTTGCAGAACGTAACAAGCACTCGATACGCAATGGACAGACAGGACTTTGAGAGAGTCGTCCCTGAGTTGAGATTGAAGCTGCAACGAATCGCTCTTTTCTATCTGGCAGACGATGACGAGTCCGAGGACGTGGTGCAGGACACGCTGCTGAAACTATGGACAGCACGTGACGCCATCCGCGAAGGCCAGGGAGGCATGGAGGCACTGGGCACGACCATTGCCAAGAACCTGAGCATCGACCGGCTGCGAACGATGCAGCGACACCGGCACGACGAACTCACCGACACCATCGTCCACGACAACGGGAGCAATGCCCAGACTCGTCTGGAGCAGCAGGAGGATGAGGATTGGATAAAGGCCATCCTCCGCAACCTGCCCGACAAGTACCGCGCGGTGCTCCAGATGCGACAGGTAGAGAATATGGAGTTTGCCGAGATAGCCCGCATCATAGGCACCTCGGAGACTTCGGCAAGAGTGATTCTGTCAAGGGCACGCGCCAAAGTGATGGAACAATTAAGACAAAGGAGGACTTGAGAAATGAAAGAGAGTATACATAAGATTACGGACCGTGAGGAGCTGCGCTTACTGCTGCAGCTGTTTATGGACGGCGCCACGAGCCTCGAGCAGGAGGCTGCGCTGGCCGACTACTTCCGCACGAACGAGGTGGACGACGAGTTTGCCGACTATCGGGACATGTTCCTCGTGTTTGAGAGTGGCGAGCTGGCACCTACCTTCGAGTTTCCCGCCCCCGATCCCATAGTCGAGGAGAAACCCCATGAGGCCGCGCCTCTTCCTACTGGGCAGAAGTCCCGCAGCCGCATCGTGCCGCTCATCGTCCGCTACACCGCCATAGCTGCATCTCTGGCTGCGGCCTTCTTCATCGGTATGCGCTTCAGCGCCACGGACGTCGCCCCGACTACTGCCGACCCCGGCACGCTGATGGCAACCGCTACGCTTGAGGTCAAGACCATTGTCAAGACCGACACGGTGTATGTAGAGAAACATATCGTACATACCGTGAAGGAGACGACACCCACCGCTCCGTCGGCCCCTCAACAGGGCGACTTCGCGCAAGCAACGCCCAACATCTTCTATGGCATCACCGACGAGCAGTTGCTCGATATGCAGCAGGACATCGAGCAGGAGTTCGAGCGTATGACACGCGAGATGGACCTCTTTGAACAAGAATTGATGAACTAAACAACAACATACACTATGAAACCTATAGTATCATTTATAGCCGCATTATTCACCGTGAGCCTCCTCACGCAATGCACCCCCAAAGCATCTTCCGAGCAGCCACGGAGCAATATAGACATCGCGACAGAGATTGTCGAAGAGGTTTTCAACGCTTACCCTGACTCAGCTTGGGTACATGAGTCTTGTCTTTCTGATATACTGATTCTAAAAGTCGGCACAACGATTGGCCACCAAGACAATGACACGCTCAAGTTTCTCGACCTCGTCACCCGCATCAATCAGAAGATTGAGGGCATCGACAGCTATCGCATCTTCTCTGACCGTCAGAATGACGACAAGGGAATCAGTGGCCGCTACGTTGTCAGCGTTCGTCCTGATAGGGAAGGCGACGAGACATCTACCCTCTTCTATAAATACAATAGGTCAAACTGCTCCTGCCCACACAATCAGAAGGATTCTATTTCCTTTGTCTTTACCGTTAATGCCGGCACCAACAAACGCGTCATTCACGACACTAAACCTGGAGTGAGAGGATTAGGAGAAAGGTGGAAGATAGAAAATCTGGAGTCGACAGAGAGTATCAAACCAATGGACGATTTCTTTCATGCACAATACAACGACCCACGTGCGATACGCCATCAAGCGACGCATGTGTACCCATCTGCAACCAACTATATATGGGATGCATTTCTTCCGAATGATGCTTATTACAAGGATGGAGACACTCTCACGACCCATCTGCTTTATAGCCAACGTCCAGTCGCAGATGACACCGACTACAAAGAGTTTAAGCGCATTGTAGACCAGTACAAGCATGCACACAAATATGATGTAGTGGAGTTTCGGGTAGGTAAAGCTTATGGAATGGTCGCTTGCTATTTCATGGATGAGAATGAAATTCTGAGTCTCTATTCTGGTATTCTCGCAAATGGCGTATTCTGCGTTACAAAAGCTACGGCAGCAGACAAGAAAGGCCTTTGTCTCGAACACAATTGGTGGAGATAACTACCCATCCACTGAGTAAAAAAGTTTTATTTTTGGCCTGGCACAGTGCGGCAGCGGAGCTACGGTTGATGGCTAGAGCTGAATGTCTAGAGATTACTCAGATGAAATGGGCGGTTTTACGTCCTGCTCTATTGGCAAAAGTTCATAAATCGGTTGGCAATGGCGCAGCGTAGCGAGAGCAATGATAAGCTTGCTTAATCATTGCCGAGCGAGCA
>CANBEE010000255.1 GCA_947367415.1 uncultured Bacteroidales bacterium | reverse complement strand
ACATTAAATAGGATACGGTGACGCAAAATTTGTAAAATTCTGTGAGAATATCAAATTTATCAGTTTTTTTCTCCACCATTTGGTGCATTAAACATTAAAGACTACCTTTACCGAACAAACCTACGGTAAGGATTGCAACCTCCATGTTGCACTTGCAGATACCGTAGATAGCTAACAATTAAAATCGAAAAGACTATGGCAAACAAAAGAGACCTTAAAAAAAGCATCAACTACATCGCAGGTGACTTGTTTCAAGAGTGCTTGGTACTCAAATTGATAAAGAAGGCAGACAGCGCCAAGGCCGATGAAATATTGACCGATATCCTCGACTTGCAAAACGAATTTCTAGCACGTGTCAACCATCCCCAGCCGGGCTGCATCAAGGGCTTTTACCGCAAGCTTTACAGCGACTTTGGCGATGGTGTCGATGCCATCATTGCCAAGATGCAGGCTATGTAAAGGCACATGACTTGGAGCCATTTGACTGCAACTGGAGTTGAAGCTTTACTGCCAGCCAAGTTGACCATTCCGCAGCAATAGCCAAACGTCATTTCCTGACGTATTAGGCAAATGGTATTCTTCTCACAATGGAGAACAGGGTAAGGTATGCCTATCCACCAACATGTAATCAGCGAAAAAAATCCTCTAAAGCCTACGAAAAGGTATTACCGAGATGCTAAAAACTCTTTTTTATGTTGTAAAACATATTTTCCTCTACCATATATGTAAATAAATAGTGTTACTTTTACACTCTCAAAGAAAAGAACAATTATCACAAACAAAAACATTAATAGAAAAGCAGTATGAAAAAAGCATTTTTCGGAGCTATTTGCGCCCTCGCAATGCTCACAGCTTGCAATGCTCCTCAGAAGAGCGAACCTATCTCAGGTTTGAAACGCGCTGACTTCCAGTCAGAACAGCAAGGTAAGCAGACAGACCTCTACACGCTGACCAATAAGAACGGCATGGAGGTATGTGTAACCAACTTTGGTGGACGTATCGTCTCTATCATGGTACCAGACAAAGATGGCAATATGCAGGATGTAGTCATCGGTTACTCAAACATCGCTGACTATGCCACCAAGCCCAGTGATTTCGGTGCATCGGTAGGCCGTTATGCCAACCGTATAGCTAATGGCGTAATCACCATCGACGATGTAGTATACGATCTTCCCAAGAATAACTTCGGTCACTGCCTGCACGGCGGTTGCACCTTAGAGCCCGCTCCTATGGGTTGGCAGAACCAGGTATTCGACGTAGAGAAGGTAACCGACAATCAGATTGTACTCGTGAAGGTTAGCCCCGACGGTGAAGCAGGCTTCCCCGGCAACGTTGTAGCCAAGACCATCTATACTATCACCGATGACAATGCCATCGACATCGTATGGACAGCTACTACAGACAAGAAGACTGTCATCAATCAGACCAACCACTGCTACTTCAACCTCAACGGTGACCACCAGATGCCTATCACCAACCACCTGTTGCAGCTCAATGCCGACTGCTACACTCCCGTGGACAGCACCTATATGACCACTGGTGAGATTGCCCCCGTGGCTGGCACTCCGATGGACTTCACCGCATTCAAGGAGGTAGGCAAGGAAATCACCAACTTCGACTTCGTGCAGCTGAAGAACGGCAACGGATATGACCACAACTGGGTACTCAACACCAAGTGCGACGACACCAAGGTGTGCGCCACAGTGAAGAGCCCCGTTACAGGCATCGTACTCGAGGTGTACACCAACGAGCCTGGATTGCAATTCTACTCAGGAAACTTCCTCGATGGCACCACCATCGGCAAGGATGGCAAGAACATCAACCAACGCACCGGTATGTGTCTCGAGACACAGAAATACCCCGACACTCCCAACAAGAGCCACCTCGAAGGCTGGCCCTCAGCTACATTGGAGCCCGGACAGGAGTATTACAGCCACTGCGTGTACAAGTTCTCTGTAGAGAAATAAGTACGAAGGAAAAATGTAAACTAATCAAAATAATCAACTAAAAACTAAAAACATTATGGCATTATTAGACTGGATTGTCATTGGACTGTTTGCAGCAGCAATGATATGGATTGTAGTGAGTGTGATGAGAAAGCAGAAGGACAACTCTTCTGACTATTTCTTGAGCGGACGCGATGCAACATGGATTGCTATCGGTACCTCTATCTTTGCATCGAACATCGGTTCGGAGCACCTTATCGGTTTGGCCGGCTCAGGTGCTTCAAGCGGTATGGCGATGGCTCACTGGGAGATTCAAGGTTGGATGATCTTGATCCTTGCATGGGTATTCGTACCCTTCTATGAGAGAAGTATGGTACTCACCATGCCTGAGTTCCTGGAGAAGCGCTTCAACAAGCAGTCACGTACCATCCTCACCTACATCTCGCTCATCAGCTACGTGTTAACAAAGGTTGCTGTAACCGTATATGCAGGTGGTGTGGTATTCCAGCAGGTATTCGGTATCGAAGAGCTCTGGGGCATCGACTTCTTCTGGATTGCTGCTATCGGACTCGTAATTCTGACTGCTATCTACACCATCCTCGGTGGTATGGAATCAGTGTTGAAGACCTCTGTGTTGCAGACTCCGATCCTCTTGGTTGGTTCAATCGTTATCCTCGTGCTCGGTCTCAAGGAACTCGGTGGTTGGAACAACTTGATGACTCTCTGTGACGTTACTCCCGCTTACGAAGGTGCGCAGGGAACCATGATCCACCTCATGCGTGGCAATAGCGACCCCCAATATCCTTGGTTGGGTGCACTCATCGGTTCGGCTGTAATCGGTTTCTGGTACTGGTGTACTGACCAGTTCATCGTACAGCGTGTACTCTCAGGTAAGAACGAGGGTGAAGCTCGCCGTGGTGCTATCTTCGGCGCATACCTCAAGTTGCTCCCCGTGTTCTTGTTCCTCATCCCCGGTATGATCGCTTTCGCTTTGGCACAGGGTGCTAAGACTGGCGTATTGAATTCTGATCTTGCTCACGCTATGGCTCCCGTATTGACCAACGGTGACGTTGCCTTCCCTCTTTTGGTGGCTAAGTTGCTCCCCGCAGGTTTCAAGGGTGTGGTTGTTTGCGGTATCCTCGCTGCTTTGATGTCTTCATTGGCATCACTCTTCAACTCTTCTGCTATGCTCTACACCATCGACGTATACAAGGTGAAGCATCCCGATCCTAACCCAGTAATTGCTGAGGATGGTCGCGTAACAGACTCTGAGGAGTATGGCAAGAAGCTCGTTAAGATTGGTCAGATCGCTACCGTTATCATCGTAGCTCTCGGTATCCTCTGGATCCCCGTAATGAAGAGCATCGGTGACGTTCTCTACCTCTACTTGCAGGATGTACAGTCTGTACTCGCTCCGGGTATCGCTGCTGCCTTCTTGATGGGTATCTGCTGGAAGCGTGCTACTCCGAAGGGTGGTCAGTGGGCTTTGATCTCAGGTCTCACAATCGGTATCATCCGCTTGGGTGCTAAGATTCTCTACACCAGCGTAGAGGGTGCTCCTGCCGGTTGGTTCAAGGCTGTATTCTACGACTTCAACTGGTTGTACTTCTGCG
>CANBEE010000254.1 GCA_947367415.1 uncultured Bacteroidales bacterium | reverse complement strand
TCAGGGTGACCATTTCCAGAATGCCAACCATGAGTTCTGGCTGAAATACCTTAAGAATTAGTGGTGGAAATTCTTGATAGTGAGCGATATAATTTTTAATTTTGCTCAAAGCATTGAAAAGTTAAACTTAATACTGATTTACTATGAAAAGAATGTTGATGATTTTAATTCCTGCATGCCTGTTGTTATCGTCATGCGGCTTGCTGAATATGGCCATGAATGGAGGAACGGGTGTGGTGGCAAACCCAGTGGCTTCAGGCTTGGCGACTATAGCTCCAAATCCACAACATCTTCAGGCACAGGAGGACAGGGGTACAGGCCTGTATGGCTATCTGAATGAGTATGGCGCATGGGCAATCGCTCCTACATTTGCTTATGCCGTGGATTTTGATGAAGATCTTGGAATCGCTATAGTGCAGCCATACAGCGGTGGCAGATGGGGCGCGATTGATGTGTATGGCAACACAGTGATACTGTTCAACTTTACCAGCCGATATGATGTGGCGTCCGCTATGAGGAGCATGATCAACGGACGATACAGGGGCATCGACCTTTGGGAAGAACAGGACAGTGGTTCGGGACTCTGGGGCTATCTGGACTATTACGGAAACTGGTACATCCAGCCACAGTACAAGTATGCATGCGGGATGTCAGATGACGGTTTTGCCATAGTGCAGTTCATGGATGACATGTGGGGCGCGATCGACCGTACCAATCGCATTATCGTTCAGCCGAACTTCAACTCGCGTTACGATGCTGAAAGTGCTCTTAGAACTCTTTTAAGACGCTAGATGGACATAGAAAAAGACAAGATATTTGAATTGGCCGAGCGTTATGTGAACTGCACAGGACGCTCGGTCTTTCTTACAGGCAAGGCCGGCACGGGCAAGACCACCTTCCTGCGCCGACTCAAGGAACGCTCGCCCAAACGTATGGTTGTGGTGGCTCCTACGGGGGTGGCAGCCATCAATGCTGGCGGCGTTACGATACACTCCTTTTTCCAGTTTCCCCTGGCACCCTATATCCCCAACACCTCGTTTCGGGGTAGCGATGAGAAATACCGCTTCAGCAAGGAGAAGAAGAATATCATCCGTACGCTCGATCTCCTCGTCATCGACGAGATCTCCATGGTGCGTGCCGACCTCCTCGACCAGATAGATGCCGTGCTGCGTCTCCACAAGGACAAGAACCGCCCCTTCGGCGGAGTGCAGCTCCTGATGATTGGCGACCTCAGTCAGCTGGCTCCTGTAGTAAAGGAGAGCGAGTGGGCGATGCTGCGCGAGTACTACGACACGCCCTACTTCTTCGGTAGCCTGGCTCTGCAGCAGACACAGCATGTGACCATCGAGCTATCGCACGTATATCGCCAGACCGACCATACCTTTATTAATATACTCAATGAGGTGCGCGAGAATCGCCTCACGGCGGAGAGCCTGGAGCTGCTCAATGCGAGAGTCGGTGTTTCCCCAAAGTTGTCCAAGCTCTCGGAGAACTCAGAGAACTCGGAGTGCTCGGAGAACTCGGGATTCAAAATCCAGAATTCAGAATTATCCGACGGTACCATCCGTCTCACCACCCACAACGTCACGGCCAATCGCTACAACGAGGAGCGCATGGATGCGCTCAAGAGCACCCGCTTCTCGTTCAAGGCCACAGTGACGGGCAACTTCCCCGAGACCTCCTATCCTGCTGAGGAGACACTGGCGCTCAAGAAGGGGTGTCAGGTGATGTTTCTCAAAAACGACAGCCAAGGCTCGCGCTACTATAATGGCAAACTCGGTGAGGTGACCTTCGTGGATGGCTCCAAGATTTGTGTGCGCGGACTCGAAGACAATACAGAGGTGGAGGTAGAGCCCGAAGTGTGGACCAATGCCCACTACGTCATCGACAAGGAGTCAAAGGAAATACGCGAGGAGATAGAGGGCGAGTTTCGCCAATACCCACTTCGCCTGGCATGGGCCATTACCATCCATAAGAGTCAAGGGCTGACGTTCGAGCGTGCCGTGCTCGATGTGAATGCCGCCTTTGCCGCGGGGCAGGTATATGTAGCGCTCAGCCGTCTGCGCTCACTCGAAGGACTTGTGCTCACGGCTCCGCTCTCAGCCTCGGCCGTGCTCACCGATACGGCAGTGAGCAACTACATGAACATGGAGCTGGAGCAGGCACGCCATACGGCCGATAGCCTCTCTACGCTGCAGCGCGACTATTACCTGTATCAACTCACCGAACTCTTTACCTTCAAGGAACTTGAGTGGGACTTCCACCGCGTGCTCCGCCTTATTGATGAGCATTTATATAAGGTATATCCCCTGCTGCTGAAGATGTACAAGCAGGCCGATGAGCAGTTTGCCCAAGAACTGACCGCCGTGTCGGTCACCTTCTATCGCCAATATGCCGCACTGGTGATGCAGAGTGAGGATTATACTACGGACAAACTGCTGGCCGAGCGCATACACAAGGCCGCTGTTTACTTTGCCGACCACCTCGATACGCTGCTCAAGCCTCTCATAGAGCGCACCCGCCTCGATAGCGACAATAAGGAAATCAAGGAGCGCATCACCGAAGCGGTATATGCCCTGCAGCAGTCGTTTGCACAGAAGCGTCACCTCTTGGCTCGTGTCATAGCCCGTGGGTTCAGTGTTACCTCCTATCTCAAGGACAAGGCAGTGGGCCTGCTCAATGCAGAGCAACCCGCCAAACGCGAGCGCAAGAGTAAGGCCACCGAAAAGATAGAGGTGGATCGCAATTCCGATATCAAGCATCCCAAGCTCTTTCATGAACTTCGTGCCTGGCGTGCTGCCCGTGCCGAGGAGCTGGGTCGCCCCGTATATGGGATACTCACCCAAAAGGCACTCATTGGAATTGTCAACGAACTCCCTATGAGCGGGAAGGAACTTCTTCGTATGCCCGGCTTCGGTAAGAAGTCGTTAGAAATGTTCGGTAAGGAGATACTTGCCATCGTGCAGGAGTATATCGAGGATAATCCTACGTTTTCTTGAGCAAATTTTGTAAAACAAATCAAATTGATTACTTTTGTGCAATTGAAAGATAATGAACGTTGTTCGTGCGTCTTATTATTATAATATAAGGTAAGAAGATGTATGCTCAGGAACAGATAAAGCCATATGAGGGCAATGCACATAAGCGTGAACAGGTGGAGCTGCTGTTTGATAATATTGCGCCTACCTACGATGCACTTAACCATACCCTCTCGTTTGGTTTTGACCGCAGCTGGCGGCGTAAGGCGGTGAAGACATTGGCAACCTACAGTCCGCATACGATACTTGATGTGGCCACAGGGACTGGCGACTTTGCTCTGTTGCTTGCCCATAAGCTGAAGCTTCGTCAAGTGATGGCCGTAGACATTTCAGAAGGGATGATGCGTGTGGGACGCGAAAAGGCCTCCCGTGAAGGATTACACGATGTGGTGTGTTTTCAGAAGGAGGATTGCAGTTGCCTCTCCTTCGACGATGGGTGCTTCGATGCTGTCACGGTGACGTTTGGGGTGCGCAATTTTGAGGACTTGGATGCTTGCCTTGGCGAGATGTGCCGTGTGCTCCGCA
Source organism: uncultured Bacteroidales bacterium (assembly GCA_947367415.1). Lineage (GTDB taxonomy): Bacteria > Bacteroidota > Bacteroidia > Bacteroidales > Bacteroidaceae > UBA1189. The sequence goes on along the minus strand of CANBEE010000254.1, from coordinate 25 downwards.
AGGGCGGACACCTTGTGATGCTCGA
>CANBEE010000253.1 GCA_947367415.1 uncultured Bacteroidales bacterium | reverse complement strand
CTCTCTGACGACCGAGTGGAGCGATACCTCCCTCAGCGATAGTCATCTGTCGGTCGGGCAGCACCTTCTCCATATCGAATACAGCCTCCTCGCCAAGTCCGTTACAGTGCGGGCAGGCTCCCTTTGGAGAGTTGAATGAGAATGTATACGGCTCAGGGTCCTCAAATGCCACGCCCGTAGTCGGACACATCAGGTGACGAGAGTAGTAGCGCATACTATCGTCCGTATAGTCGTGCAGCGCCATGGTTCCCTTACCCTGATTCATCGCATCGGCAATGGAACGCATCATACGCTCACGCATCTCCTCTTTTACAACCAGACGGTCTATGACAAGCTCTATAGAGTGGGTTTTGTAGCGGTCCAGACGCTCGCCCGCCATAAATTCGCGCACCTCACCATCTATTCGCGCATAGATATAACCACGCTTGGAGAGCGAGTCAAACAGCTCGCGGTAGTGACCCTTACGCTCCTTGACTATCGGTGAGAGCAGAGCCACCTTCTGTCCGGCATACTGCTCCATAATAAGGTCGCAGATCTGCTCGTCGGTATAGTGGACCATCTTCTCGCCCGTAGCAGGCGAGTATGCCGTAGATGCGCGAGCAAAGAGCAGTCGCAAGTACTCATAGATTTCCGTTGAGGTACCCACCGTAGAACGTGGGTTACGCGAACTTACCTTCTGCTCTATGGCAATGGCTGGTGGCAGACCCTTGATAAAGTCGCACTCAGGTTTCTTCATGCGGCCGAGAAACTGACGTGCATACGAAGAGAGGCTCTCCATATAGCGCCGCTGTCCTTCCGCAAACAGCGTATCAAAGGCCAGCGATGACTTTCCCGAGCCCGAAAGTCCCGTCACCACCACCAACTTATTGCGGGGGATATTTACCTCCACATTCTTCAGATTATTGACGCGCGCGCCCTTGACGCTAATATATTTATCTTCGCTGCTCATTGTCGTAACAATATTCAAACATCAAAACCGACATTTTCGCGGTTTACCGCAAAGATACAATTTTTTTCGGTATAATGAATCAAATCCATCATTCTTTATCATCGACGACATAGCTTCCATCCTCGCATCCACACGGCAAACCATACGATGGCCACGAGCACAGCTACGCCACCGATGGCATACGACACCAACTGGGGCAGTTGGAAGCCCTCAGGGGCGATGCAGATATAGGTGACGCTGACGCAGGTCATGAACAGGGCGGGGACGAGGGTTACCCAATAGGCATGCTTCTTCTGCTGCACCAGGTATACGGTGATGGCCCAGAGGGTGAAGACTGAGAGTGTCTGGTTGCTCCACGCGAAGTAGCGCCAGATAATCTTGAAGCCATCGGCATCGGCCAAGCTGTAGATGAGTACTCCCATCGTGACGAGGAAGAGCGGGATGCAGATGTAGAGGCGGCGGCGGATAGTCTTCTGCTCCAGGTGCAGGATGTCGGCCAGGATGAGGCGTGCCGAGCGCAATGCCGTGTCGCCACTGGTGATGGGCGCAGCCACGATACCGAGGATGGCCACTACGCCACCAATGGCACCGAGCCAGTCCTTGGAAATCATCGTGGCCACCTTGGCTCCGCTATAGGGGATGCCTGTAGCTGCGTCTACCGTGCCGTGCTCGCCGAAAAACCAGGTGGCGGCAGCAGCCCAGATGAGGGCCACGATACCTTCGGTGACCATAGCGCCGTAGAAGATGGGACGGCAGTGGCGCTCGTTCTTCATGCAACGTGCCATGAGGGGCGACTGCGTGGCATGGAAACCGCTGATGGCACCACAGGCGATGCTCACAAACATCATGGGAAAGAGGGGCGAGGGGTCGTACTTGGTGCCGAAGCCATCCCATATCTCGGGAAGTTCGGGCGACTTGACATACAGCATGATAAGTACGCCGAAAGCCATAAACAGCAGAGCGATGGCAAACACGGGATAGATGCGTCCGATAATCTTGTCCACTGGCAGCAACGTCGCCAATATATAATATAGGAAGATGGCCACAATCCAAAAGTTCACGTTCAACACGTCGGGTGTCATACCTGCCAGCAGTTCAGCAGGGCCCGACACGAACACCGCGCCCACGAGCACCATCAGCACGATGGTGAAGATGTTCATCACCGCCTTGGTGCAATTGCCCAAGTACTTGCCTATCAGTTCGGGTAGGTTGGCTCCATTGTTGCGGATAGAGAGACAACCCGAGAAGAAGTCGTGCACAGCACCGGCAAAGAGAGTACCGATAACAATCCACAGATAGGATGCCGTACCGAACTGCGCTCCCATGATAGCGCCGAAGATGGGGCCGAGGCCCGCAATGTTGAGAAACTGAATCATGAAAATCTTCCACGTGGGCATGGGGATATAATCCACGCCATCGTTCATTGCCACAGCGGGTGTCTCACGCTTGGGGTCGGGACCAAAGATATGGTTCACAAAACCGCCATATACAATATAGCCGATGATGAGCAGGGCCAGTGCTACCGAAAATGTTACCATAACTTGACTAATACCTATTTTTTGAAAAAACGAGGCAAAAGTACAAATTATTTATCAGAACAAGTCATTTAATGGCATGAATTATTCGCTACGCCCCCTCACAAGGCTCATTTTTCCTCACTGCCATTCTCATCACCATCCTTGGAGAGACGGCCATAGCGGATAATATTGGTCAGATAGACAGTGAAAACAGGCAACAGCATCATGCCAGCCAAAGCGAGCAGCACAGAGATTACCTTACCCACGGTAGTGACTGCCTGTATGCTGCATCCGGCCGTGGTGGCTGTCATGCAAGAGTACCACAGGCAATCCCAGAAGTTGTGCACCAATGGGTTGGTGTTGACCTCAAGCACATAAAAAATCAGGCTGCAGTAATATATAAAGGAGAAGAGCACCACGATATAGGTGATGAGAAGACCTGCCGTAAGGTCGCGCAGCAGCCAATAGGCAATAATCGTGAAGGCTATATAGCCACGGATGAGCGGAATGAAACGAAAGAGAAACTCCATCTCGGACGAGAGCTCCACTCCCCACCAATCGAACAGCGTGAGATAAGGCACTATAAGCAACAGGAACAGTACATGGCGGCCAAAATATTGCCACGAGTTCTCCGCATTGTACACCTCAAGGAGAAACAGCACCATGAGCAGCACACATATCCAGAACTGAAGGTCCAGATAGTTGATGTCATCATAGAAAGGTATGCCTGCAAATGTATCAATGGATATGCTGATGACAAGCAGCAGGCTGAGCATGAAGGCCGAGAGATGAAGGGCCAGCTGAACATCTTGTTTGGAAGACATGAACTGAAGATTGAAGATTAAAAAGTGAAACTATTGGTTAACAAATGGGCATAAAGAAAGGTTGAGACCCTGGCCTCAACCTTTTCTTTTTACACGTAAAGTGCGTATTTCGGGTTTGTCTTCAACTTTCAGTCCGTTCTTACCAAGAGTAGTTGAGACCGAAGGTCAGGTACTCCTTGAACTGGAAGAATCCCCAGTTTTCGTTGCGGGCCACATGGTCGTCGAAACGGGTGTGGAAGAAGAGTGTGGTAGAGATGTACTTGTTTACCTGGAAAGAGAAGGTGTTTTCCCAATCGAGCTG
>CANBEE010000252.1 GCA_947367415.1 uncultured Bacteroidales bacterium | reverse complement strand
AGCCGAAGACGGCATACGAGATGACGTCGAGTCTCGTGGGCTCGGAGATGTGTATAAGAGACAGGCATCGCGAGAAGGCCGAGTTGATGCTTGCCATGGCCGATGTGATTCTGGCGATGGACTACAACGCGCTCAGTCGAGTGGATGATATGGGTCCCTTGATTGGCAATGCAAAGGCTGTGAAGGTGCTTGTGGATCATCATCTGCAGCCCGATGCCTTCTGCGACTTGAGTTTTTCGTTTCCTCAGTTGTCGTCTACTTGCGAGGTCGTGTTCCGTTTAGTTGTTGCTATGGGTGGCTTCGAGGTGTTGACAAAAGCTGCATGCGAATGCCTGTATGCTGGAATGATGACAGATACGGGTTGCTTCTCGTATGGTCCGTGTACACAGGAATTGTACATTATCATCAGCATGCTCATGCAGAAGGAGATTAATAAGGACCGTATATATAATAAGGTATTCAATAACTATTCTGAGGGCAGGCTTCGCATGATGGGCTATGTGCTGTACAAGAAGATGCGTGTGTTCCCTGAGTATCGGGCGTCGCTCATTACGCTGAGCCGTGAGGAGATGCGCCGTTTTGACTTCAACAAAGGCGATACTGAAGGGTTGGTAAACATCCCGCTACAGATGAGGGGGGTATCCTTCTCGGCTTTCTTGCGCGAAGATACGGAGAAGGATCTCATCCGTGTGTCGTTGCGTTCTCAGGGTACATTCCCGTGCAACAAGTTTGCTGCGCGGTATTTCAATGGAGGTGGGCATCTCAATGCCTCGGGCGGACAGTTCCGGGGTACGCTGCAAGAGGCTATAAGGGTCTTCGAAGAGGCATTGGCGGAGTTTAATAAACCATAAAGACGCCTTTTTATTGATAATAAATGGAAAAAATGAAGTGAAGATAGTGTTCGTAGACATTGTTTTTATTACTTTTGTAGGAAAATTGTTGAGATAGAATGAGAAAACCGATATTTATTACTTTGATGGCGCTTCTTGCCGTGGTCTTGTACTCGTGCGATGATTATGAAACATATGCCGAGCAGAAGGAAAAGGAGAAGAATCATATTAATGATTTTATAAAGGATCAGGGCATCAACGTTATCAGTAAGGCTACGTTTGAGGCCAATGGCCAGACTACGGATACGGCGAAGAACGAGTTTGTGCTCTTCGAGGACAAGGGTGTATATATGCAGATTGTGCGTAAGGGTGAAGGCGAGATGATGGAGCCGGGCGACCGTGGTGTCTTTATGGCTCGCTACCTGGAGTATAATATTGCTGATGGAGATACCATTTCGGGTAACCTCTATGCCTCTATTCCCGACAAGTTTACTTGTGAGCGCAAGGGCGACACCTTTTCGGCATCGTTCACACAAGGCTATATGTATGGCATCTATGGCAGTGCAGTGCCCAGTGGATGGCTGGTGCCTTTCAGTTACATCACTCCTGGCAGGCCTAACGACAAGGCTGCCAAGGTGCGCTTGATTGTTCCTCACGGAGAGGGTACCTCAACGGCAGCACAGTATGTGTATCCGACATATTATGAAATAACTTATATACCAGAAAGACAATGACACTGATCAAATCAATCTCAGGAATCCGCGGCACCATCGGTGGCGTGGCAGGCGAGGGTCTCAACCCGCTCGACATCACCAAGTTTGTAGCTGCCTATGCTACATTAATCCGTAAGACAACATCGGTGAAGAGCAACACCATCGTGGTGGGTCGCGATGCACGTATCTCGGGTGAGATGGTGCGTAGCTGCGTGTGCGGCACACTGATGGGTATGGGCTTCGATGTGATAGATATAGGTTTGGCCTCTACGCCAACAACAGAGTTGGCCGTCACTATGTCGGGTTCTTGCGGTGGTATCATCCTTACTGCAAGCCATAATCCCAAGCAGTGGAATGCGCTCAAGCTGCTCAACGAGAAGGGCGAGTTCCTCAATGCTGCCGAGGGTGGCGAGGTGCTCTCAATCGCTGCTGCCGAGGCATTTGAGTTTGCCGACATCGACCACATCGGCCACTATACCAAGGACGATTCATACAACCAGAAGCATATCGACAGCGTGCTTGCACTCGACCTCGTTGACGTAGAGGCAATCCGTAAGGCAGGCTTCAAGGTGGCTATCGACTGCGTGAACTCTGTGGGTGGTATCGTGCTGCCCGAACTGTTGGCACAATTGGGCGTAGGTACCGTGGAAAAACTCTATTGTGAGCCTACGGGCGATTTTCAACACAATCCCGAGCCCTTGGAGAAAAACCTCACCGATATCATGGGACTGATGAAGAAGGCCGACCTTGATGTGGCTTTCGTGGTAGATCCCGACGTAGACCGCTTGGCCATTATCGATGAGAACGGTAATATGTATGGTGAGGAGTACACCCTCGTGACTGTGGCCGACTATATCCTGCAGCATACTCCCGGCAATACGGTGTCGAACCTCAGCTCCACCCGTGCCCTGCGCGACGTGACCCGCAAGTATGGTCTTGAATACAATGCATCGGCAGTGGGTGAGGTGAACGTGGTAACCAAGATGAAGAATACGGGCGCCGTTATCGGTGGCGAGGGCAATGGTGGAGTTATCTATCCCGCCAGCCACTATGGCCGCGACGCGTTGGTAGGTATCGCTCTGTTCCTTACCTATCTGGCCAAGAAGCAGATGACTGTGAGCGAACTGCGCAAGACCTATCCCGCTTACTATATGGCCAAGAACCGTATCGACCTCACTCCCGACGTTGACGTTGACGCTATCCTCGTGAAGGTGAAGGAGATCTATGCCAACGAGGAGGTGAATGATATTGACGGCGTGAAGATCGACTTCCCCGACAAGTGGGTGCACCTGCGCAAGAGCAACACCGAGCCTATCATCCGCGTATATTCCGAGGCTTCATCGCCCGAGGAAGCCAATGCCATCGGTGAGGCCGTGATGAAGGTGGTGTATGACCTCAGCAAGAAATAAAATGTTGTTTTAGGCAATTCATCAATATTATTGGGCATTGGTTTTTTCCAATGCCCAATCTGTTACATACAGCTGATGCGCAATTAATATAGATAATATGGCAAAGATTCAGAAGACAAATGCTGTACGCCTGCTCGATCAAGCCAAAGTGGCCTACGAGCTGATTCCTTACGAGGTGGATGAGAGCGACCTGAGTGCGCCTCATGTGGCTGATTCGCTGGGCGAAGATATTGCTCAAGTCTTTAAGACCCTTGTGCTGCAAGGTGACCGGACGGGCTATTTCGTATGCGTCATACCCGGCGATGCAACGGTCGACTTGAAGCTTGCTGCCAAGGTGTCGGGAAACAAGAAATGCGAGATGGTACCCATGAAGCAGCTCCTCCCGCTCACAGGCTATATCCGCGGTGGGTGTTCACCCGTAGGGATGAAAAAGCATTTCCCTACCTATATACATGCTACCTGCAGTGATTATCCCTATATCTTCGTGAGTGCAGGAGTACGCGGCCTGCAGGTGAAGCTCGCTCCTAAAGACCTTGTCCGCATATCACAGGCACAGCTTGCCGTATTGTTCTGATAACCGTTTCCTGGAAAATAAAAAATGGGAGGCCTCTGCGGAAGCCTCCCATAATATTAAGTCCCCCCTCCCTTTGAGGGAGGGATGGGGAGGGTCTATTGATACA
>CANBEE010000251.1 GCA_947367415.1 uncultured Bacteroidales bacterium | reverse complement strand
CTGCTCGACCTGTCGGCAAGGATGATTGTTGTTTTGGCTATAATAACCGTTGTTTTGGCTGAAATATGCTTGCTTTTCAAGGCTTTTTACATCTTTTGCACAAAAAAATATGGCGGTTTGCAATTATTTGTCTACCTTTGCACCCTCGAAATAATGCCCCTCCTTTTGGCAGGAAAAGCATTGGTTCAATATGTGTAAAAGTAGAAAATTTATACCGTTTTGAAAGTTAACAAGATTCTCGTTTCGCAGCCTAAACCGGCATCGGACAAATCGCCCTATTTTGATATTGCGCGTAAGTATGGTGTAACAATCGACTTTAAGCAGTTTATTAAAGTTGAGAGTGTGAGCTCAAAGGAGTTCAGACAACAGAAAGTGACCATTTTGGACCATACGGCTATTGTGTTCACCTCACGCCATGCTATTGACCATTTCTTTAATTTATGTGTAGAGCTGCGTGTCAATGTACCCGAGACCATGAAGTATTTCTGCGTGTCGGAACAGATTGCACTCTATATACAGAAGTATGTCCAGTACCGCAAGCGCAAGATCTTCTTTGGTGACAATGGCAAGATGGAAGGTCTGCTCCCCCTCATGGTGAAGCACAAGAACGAGAAGTACTTTGTTCCCCTCTCAAGCGTACACAATGATGACATCACGGTGATGCTCGACAAGCACAACCTGCAGCACTCCGAGGCTGTGATGTACCGTACGGTGAGCCACATCTTCGAGCCGGGCGAGCTGGATGGCTATGACATGATGGTATTCTTCAGCCCCTCGGGTATCGTGTCGCTCAAGGAGAATCTCCCCGATTTCCAGCAGGGCGATATGCAGATTGCCTGCTTCGGTCCTACCACGGCAGCTGCCATCAAGGAGGCTGGCTTGCGTCTCGACCTTGAGGCCCCCACAGCTGAGGCTCCCTCGATGACCATGGCCCTCGAGCAGTATTTGGCCAAGAACAATAAGTAACAGGAGAGCTCGTACTCTCACATTCTGTCATTCTGAGCGTAGCGAAGAATCTCTCACCAACCCTTGACATGAGATTCTTCGCTACGTTCCTTAGATAATACGAAACAAGACCATGCCGGCACCCACAAGAAACACCTTCAAGAAGAGCGAACGCCTATGCAGCCGCATACTGATGGATCACCTTTTCCAGGGCGACAACCGCACGGCATCGTCCTATCCCATCAGGGCGGTCTTCCTCCCTGTCGAGGAGGCGGTGCATAAGGGGGTATCCATACTCATCAGCGTGCCGAAGAAGCGTTTCCATGATGCCGTAGACCGCAATCGGGTGAAGAGGCAGATACGCGAAGCCTACCGCAAGAACAAACATGCGCTGGTAGAGCAGGTAGCCCAAAGCGGCAAGGGGTTGTTGGTGGCCTTCATCTACGTCTCTGCCGAGATAGAAAAGACCGAGTATGTGGAGAAGAGGGTCGTACGCTTGTTGGACAAAATAGGGGCCGAGCTATGAAGAAGCTGCTGACATTCATCCTGTTGCTGCCGATATACTTCTATCGGGCGTGCATCTCTCCGCTCACTCCTCCCTCGTGCCGTTACACACCCACATGCTCGCAATATGCCATCGAGGCACTGAAGAAGCACGGTCCCTTCAAGGGGCTCTATCTTGCCATCCGTAGAATCCTCCGATGCCACCCTTGGGGAGGCTCGGGCTATGACCCCGTACCATGAGCTTCCTATACGATATACATACCCACGACTTTCCCGAGGAGCCAGGAACGGCCATCGTGCAGCTTACCCCTACGGCCTATTGCACGTACCCGGGACACGCATACTCGGTGAGCCTGCACCCCTGGGACATTGAGGACGACTGGAAGGTGCAGATGGCCAAGGTGGCCGTGATAGCCATGCAGTCGCATGTACTGGCCATAGGTGAGGCTGGACTCGACAAGAAGAAGAGTCCCGTACCGATGGAGGTGCAGATGGAGGTGTTTCGTGAACATGTGAGGTTGAGCGAGATGCTGCACAAACCCTTGATCGTGCATTGCGTGAAGGCTGTGGACGAACTTCTCGCCATACGCAAGGAGATGGGCGTCAAACATCCTTGGGTGCTCCACGGCTATCGCGGCGGACCCGAGCAGGCCGAGCAGCTGCGCAAGCAGGGTATCTATGTCAGTCTTGGACTTGATTACAACACCGACACCCTGCTCGATATGCCATTCAAATACCTGCTGCTGGAGAGCGATACCTATGGCGATGTGGATGTGCTCTATAAACTCGTCAGTGAGGATATGGAGGCCGACGAACAGTCGGTACGCAGCCTCGTTGCCAAGAACATCGTTGCCTTCCTTAAGTCGCATGACGATGCTTCGTTTGAATAATTCTGAGGCAGACTGCTGCTAAATCGATTTTTTACACTACCTTTGTGCCACGATAATAAATAAGATAACATATGAACTTTGTAGAAGAACTCCAATGGCGTGGCATGGTACACACCATGATGCCGGGAACAGAAGAACTCTTGAGTAAGGAAATGGTAACGGCTTACTTGGGTATTGACCCCACAGCCGACTCACTGCACATCGGACACCTCTGCGGTGTGATGATGCTGCGTCACCTGCAGCGTTGCGGCCACAAGCCCCTGGCGCTCGTAGGCGGTGCTACCGGTATGATTGGCGACCCCTCGGGCAAGTCACAGGAGCGTAACTTGCTCAATGAGGAGACCCTGCGCCACAACCAGGAGTGCATCAAGAAGCAGCTGGCCAAGTTCCTCGACTTCGAGAGCGATGCGCCCAACTGCGCCGAACTCGTGAACAACTACGACTGGATGAAGGACTTTACCTTCCTCGACTTCGCACGCGAGGTGGGCAAGCACATCACCGTAAACTACATGATGGCCAAGGACTCTGTGCAGAAGCGTCTCAATGGCGAGGCTCGCGACGGACTCTCCTTCACCGAGTTTACCTACCAGCTGCTCCAGGGCTACGACTTCCTCTACCTCAACGAGCACAAGAACTGTAAGCTCCAGATGGGCGGTAGCGACCAGTGGGGCAACATCACCACCGGTGCCGAGCTCATCCGTCGCACCAGCGGCAATGAGGTATATGCCCTCACCTGTCCGCTTATCACCAAGGCCGACGGTGGCAAGTTTGGCAAGACCGAGTCGGGCAACGTATGGCTCGACCCACGCTACACCTCACCCTACAAGTTCTACCAGTTCTGGCTCAACGTGAGTGACGACGATGCTGCCAAGTACATCAAGATCTTCACCGCCATTGGCCGCGAAGAGATTGAGAGCCTCATTGCCGAGCACACCGAGGCTCCCCACTTGCGCATCCTGCAGAAGCGCCTCGCCAAGGAGGTGACCATCATGGTACACTCTGAGGCCGACTACGAAGCAGCCGTAGAGGCATCGGGTATCCTTTTCGGCAACAACACCCACGACGCACTGGTGAAGCTCGACGAGGACACCCTGCTCGCCGTATTCGAGGGCGTACCCCAATTTAAAGTATCGCGCGCGAAGATTGAGGCTGGCATCAAGGCCATAGACCTCTTTGCCGAGGAGTCGGCCGTATTCCCCTCCAAGGGTGAGATGCGCAAGATGGCTCAGGGCGGTGGCGTATCGCTCAACAAGGAGAAGCTTGCCGCCTTTGACCAGGAGATTACCACCAAGGACCTGCTCAACGACAAGTACCTGCTCGTAC
>CANBEE010000250.1 GCA_947367415.1 uncultured Bacteroidales bacterium | reverse complement strand
GCAGTTTGAGTCTTCCGACCTTGCTGCACCGCTGTTATATTGAGTTAATTACACGATGAATCTGGCACTAAGAATTGCGCGGGATGTATTCTACAAATTCAAAATCGTAGCCGGATTCTTCGTCATGGAACATCTCCGAGCGTGCTGCTACTGTCCAAAGAGTCGGGTCTATTTCAGGGAAGAAGGTGGATGCAAAAAGTATGGATGGCACTGAATTATTCTGGAATGTCGGGGAGTTCCCCTCTGGAATGTATCTGGTCAGTGTAGAGATGGATGGTGTATATCAAATGCACCGCTTCTTGAAAAGGTAAGAAACGGTGCATTGTAGGGTGTGATTTATGCGTTTGCATGTTTTGCCTTATAGGCCAGGGCATAGAGTCGCATCTGCTTTACCATAGCTACGAGGCCGTTACTACGGGTAGGGGAGAGATGCTCTTTGAGTCCTATTTCCTCAATGAAGTAAAGGTCGGCATCGGCAATCTCTTCGGCGGTGTGTCCTGAGAGCACCTTCACCAAAAGGCTCACGATACCCTTCACGATGAGGGCATCGCTCTCAGCCTGGAACACGAGGCGGCCATCCTCCTCGCCGGCTTGCAGCCACACACGGCTCTGGCATCCCTCGATGAGGTTGCTGTCGGTCTTGTGCTTCTCGGCTAAAGGTTCCTGCTCGCTGCCGAGGTCGATGAGGAGCTGATACTTATCCATCCAGTCGTCCAATTCGCTGAACTCCTCGATAATTTGGTCTTGTATTTCGTTGATACTCATCATGTGGATTTACTATTTGACGATTTACAATTTACGATTTATTTACTATTCCCCAATTTGCCAATTTACATTCTCCACGATGCACGAGTCCTCCCCCCAGGGGGAGTTAGAGGGGGCCCTTTATCGTTCGTTATAGATTACCTGCATGACGGTTTGTCCTGCTGCACGGAGCACGGCGGGATCGATGTTCTCCATCGTGTCGTCCATCGTATGCCAAGTGGGGGCAAAACCCGTCTCGGGGTAGTGGCCAATGATGTCAATACAGGGTATACGGGCAATCTGGTTGATGGGCAGATGATCATCGGTAATCACTCCGCCATCGGCATAGGGGAACCACTGCCCGAAGCCAGTGGCATGCGCGGCTGCCCATACTTTGTCGACAATGTGCTTGGCATAGCCATCCGAATAACCCTCGCGATGGAAGCGTGCGTCCTTACCGCCCACCATATCGAGAAGGATACCGAAGCGGGCCATATATCCCTCCACATGAGGCACACGGGCCCAATACTGGGAGCCCAGACACCAGGTGATACCATCGGCTGGCTCAGTGTCATCGGCATGAGTGCCATAATCCTCGGCATCGAAGAAGATGATGTCGACGCCAATGTCTGTGGGTTGGGCTTGTAGCTGACGGGCAATCTCGAGAAGCACGCCTACACCACTGGCACCGTCATTGGCACCGAGGATAGGAGTACGGTAGTTCTTGGGGTCGGGGTCGGCATCGGCCCATGGTCGACTGTCCCAATGAGCACACAGGAGCACGCGCTTATTCGTCTCAGGCTTGTAGGAGCCTATGATATTGCGGGCCTTGAGCGGAGTGCCGTCGTAGGCTCTCAGGGCAACATGCTGTGAAGTTACCTTAGCGCCAAAGCGCTCGAGCTCCTGCGCCAGCCAGTCGCCACAAGCAACATGGGCCTCGGTGTTGGGCACACGAGGGCCGAAAGCTACCTGCTGCGCAGTGTATCGGTAGGCACTGTCGGCATTGAATGCAGGCACCACGACGGCTGTCTGTGGCTGGGCTGCTTGCGGGGTCTTCTTGCCACCACAGGCGATAAGTAATGCCACACTCAACAGCAGAAGCGAGAACGGGATGTTATAATTTTCGATTTTCAATTTTCAATTTTTAATTTATTTGTTCAATCTCCAGGTACATCCCTCCTTGGTATCCTTAATCTCGAAGCCGAGAGCAGCAAGTTCGTTGCGAATCTTGTCGCTGGTAGCCCAATCCTTGTTGGCCTTGGCAATAGCACGTTGCTCGAGAAGCATATCCACAACTTTGCCGAAGGCCTCCTCGCGACCACTGTTGTCGCCGCTCTGCTGAGCCTGCATGCCGAGGATGTCGAAGAGGAATACCGAGAACACCTCTTTCAGCTCGGCCAAATCAGCAGCACTGAGGGTAGCCTTCTTGTCGGTAGCCTGATTGATAATGCGGGCAGCGTCGAAAAGGTGGCTGATGACGATGGGGGTGTTGAGGTCGTCGTTCATCGCCTCATAGCACTTGGCACGGAGTCCGCTGATATTGACCGAAGAACTCTCTGCGGGAGCAATGCGTCCGAGGTTTTCCCAAGCCTCCAGCAATCGCTGCAAACCCTTCTCGCTGGCCTGCAGAGCCTCGTTGCCGAAGTCCACCGTACTGCGATAGTGCGCCTGCAGGATGAAGAAGCGGATGGTCATAGGGCTGTAGGCCTGCTCGAGCAACGGATGAGAGCCTGCGAAGAACTCGCTGAGGTTGATGAAGTTGTTGTATGACTTACCCATCTTCTGCCCGTTGATGGTAATCATATTATTGTGCATCCAATAACGTACCATATCGTCGCCCTGACTGGCCACGCTCTGCGCTATCTCGCATTCGTGGTGAGGGAACACGAGGTCCATGCCTCCGCCGTGAATATCGAAGTGCGCACCAAGATACTTCTTACCCATCGCCGTGCACTCGCAGTGCCATCCGGGGAAGCCGTCGCTCCAAGGTGAGGGCCAGCGCATGATGTGCTCGGGCTGTGCCTTCTTCCACAGGGCAAAGTCCACGGGGTTGCGCTTCTCGCTCTGTCCGTCGAGGTTGTCGCGCGAGGTGTTGAGCACGTCGTCGAGGTTGCGGCCCGAGAGCTTGCCGTAGCGGTGGTCGCGGTTGTACTTCTCCACATCGAAGTATACCGAGCCCTCGCTCTCGTAGGCATAGCCATTGGCAAGGATATCCTCAACGAGCTTGATCTGCTCGATGATGTGTCCCGATGCGTGTGGCTCGATGCTGGGAGGCATCACGTTGAGTGCCTCCATGGCCTTGTGGTAGCGGTTGAGGTAGTGCTGCACCACCTCCATAGGCTCCAGCTGCTCGAGACGGGCCTTCTTAGCTACTTTGTCTTCGCCCTCATCGGCATCGTGCTCGAGGTGACCTACGTCGGTGATGTTACGCACATAGCGCACCTTGTAGCCGAGGTGCTGCAGGTAACGGAAGAGGATGTCAAAGGTGATGGCAGGACGGGCGTGACCCAAGTGGGCGTCGCCATAGACGGTGGGACCGCATACGTACATCCCCACACGGCCTTCGTGTAGGGGCTTGAAGAGCTCTTTCTTACGAGTGAGCGTATTGTAGACAAATAATTGATGTTCCATTGTCGTATACTATTTATATTATGAGGCAAAATTACTACAAAAGTTTGGAAACGGGAAATCGTATACCTATTATAATGGTAATAAAAACAAAAAATGCGACCTTGTGCATCATCGTCAAAGTATTTTGTGTATCTTCGCAACGATAAATCAGAAACAATCACTCCATATGGTTCTCAATTATATCTGGATAGCCTTCTTTCTAGTGGCTTTCGTGGTGGCACTCATACGCCTAGTTGTGTTTGGTGATACTGAGGTGTTCCCTGCCATAATGAACTCTACCTTTGCTTCGGC
>CANBEE010000249.1 GCA_947367415.1 uncultured Bacteroidales bacterium | reverse complement strand
AGCCGATGAGTTCCGCTCTACCAATGGGCAGCTGCAATGGATTATTGCCGAAGCATTGAAGAAGAGCGGACGGATGAAAAAGAAGAAAGGAGAAGCCTTATGATTTACCGATTTCGGAGAGACTGGCTGGTTGTTCTTTTGACATTAGTAGTGGTAGCAATTACTATTTACGTAATGTTTGACGTGTATTTTATGAAAGATGATATGGTTGACCGTATCGTGGCGCCTATTGTCTTCGCGGTGATATATACTCTCGCATTGCGCACGCCCCGCTACTTCTTTATTGAGAAAGACCTTATCATCGTGAAGTTCTTCCTCGGGAGTAAGGTGCTGGAGGATGTCAGCGCTGTACGTCCCATTCTTAAGGGTGAACTGAAGGGAACCATCAAATCTTGGGGTAATGGAGGGTTGATGGGCTATACAGGGTATTTTGAGAGCATGTATATTGGCAAGTTTCAGATGTATGCCGTCAATAAGAAAGAACTGGCTTTGGTGACTCTAGCCAATGGCAAGCAGTATGTGATAAACTATCCGCAAGAACTCCTTGAAAACAAGAAAGGGAATAGAGATCTTGCATAACTTTGTCTGATTTTCTACCTGCGAGCAGAAACCTTTCTGACCGCGAATAGAATGTATTTTGCTCGCGGTTAGAAAATATTATGCTCGCGGTGAGAAATAAAGATGGAAAAAGATATTCTGAAATGAGATTGGCAACTAATGTTTTAGGTGATATTTGCTATGGGAACAACGGACAATAGACAACGCTATTACTTTATCGACAATCTGCGCTGGGTGACCGTGGTGCTGGTACTCATCTACCACGTGTTCTATAACTTCAATGCGCAGGGTGTCTTTGGCGGCATCGGTGGCTTTGCCGAGCATCAGTGGCAGGATGTTGTGGGGACGATACTCTATCCGTGGTTCATGACCTTGATGTTCCTGCTTGCAGGCATGTCGAGCCGTTATGCCTTGCAGCATCGTACAGCACGGGAGTTTCGCCGAGAGCGTACACGTAAGTTGCTCGTGCCCTCCACGCTCGGCCTGCTCGTCTTTGGTTGGGTGTTGGGCTTCGTCAACATGAAGGCAGGCGGTGGAGTGCTGCCCGAGGAGGTGCCCGGCGTGGTGAAGTTCCTCATAGGCGTGATAAGCGGTACGGGTCCCCTGTGGTTTATCCAAGACCTCTATGTGTTCTCGTTATTGCTGCTTGTGGTGCGCAAGGCGCTTGATGCCGATAGGGTAGAGGCGTGGCTGGCGCGGTGCTCCAAGAGGGAAATATGGCTTGTGCTTTTTGCTTTCCTCCTTCTGTTGGGACTTTTGGCTCAGACACAGGTTGACGAGGTGGAAACATTTGGTGGTCTCTTGAATCTGTACCGTCCCATCTACTACTTTGGCGTTTTCCTCGTGGGCTACTACATCTTCTCTTCGGAGCGTGTACACGACTTTTTGGCTCGTGAGCGCTTTGTGTTAGGCATGACGACTATCATATGGTGCATATACTTCTGTGTGCGCTACTATGGAGAGGATTACACCGTTCCCGCCGTGTTGCAGGGTTTTCCGTGTGGCATTTATTGCTGGTCAATGACGTTGACTCTCATCGGACTCTTCAAACACCGTTGCGACTATACCACACCCTTCGCGCAGTACATGACGCACAGCAGCTTCGGACTCTACATCGTGCACATGACCGTGTGTACCTCCGCTTGTCTGTGGCTCAAGTCCACCGCACTGCCCGTGTGGAGCATCTACTGCCTTGCCCTCATTGCCACCTTTGCCGGTTCGGTGTTGTTGTGGGAGGTGCTGCGCAGGATACCACTTATACGGTGGTGTGTGTTTGGGATAGGGAGATCCACCCGCGAATAGAATTAACGTTGTATTTCTCCGAACCCTCCGAACCCTCAGAGTTCTCCGAGTACTCCGATAACTCCGAGTTAAATGAAAAACTAAAAAAAACAATAAACCTATGACACAATCAACCAACAAACAAGAGTTTCGCCGCATCTGGCTTTTTCTCCTCATCACCTTCACGATGACTTTTGCCTGGACTATCGGACTCATCTGGCCTCGTGTGCTTGGACGCGATGCTGCTACACTGTCTCAAGAGGAGACGTTCATCAATACCGCGCTCACTGCCGTACTGATGTTCTTCCCTGCCATCGGTGTGCTCATCACCCGACTGATTACTCGCGAGGGATTCAAGAACTCCATGTTGCGTCTCAACCTGAAGGGCAACGTGCGCTACTACCTCATCGGCTGGTTCGGCCCCTTCGTGCTGACCGTCATCGGTGCGGTATTCTATTTCCTTATCTTCCCTTCGGAGTTTACGCTCTCGTCCTATTATGCTCAGATGTCAACGTTACCTGTTTCAGTGAAGTCATTTTGGATAGTGCAACTGCTGCTGATGATGGTAGCCCCCTTGCTCAACCTCGTCACTTGCTTTGGCGAAGAGTGGGGTTGGCGTGGATACCTGTTGCCCAAAGTGGCTAGTCGTATGAAATTTCTGCCCACGGTGCTTGTTACGGGACTTATCTGGGGCGTATGGCATGCACCCATCATTGCCGCGGGGCACAACTATGGTATGGACTATCCCGGCTATCCGTGGTTGGGCATCATCGCTATGTGTATCTTCTGTATTGTGGGAGGCACACTCTTCTCATACATTACACTCAAGACCCAGAGCTGCTGGCCTGCCGTCTTTGCTCATGGTATGATGAATGGTACCGCCTCTATCGGTGTCATCTTCCTTGCCGACCCTATGGCCTACGACCGCTTCGTGGGGCCTGTACCCACAGGTATCATTGGTGCTGCTGCCTATATCGTGGTGGCGGTATGGATAGTGTGGAAGATGCGAAGCGAGGAAAAATAAAAAGAATGAGGGTGCCACTTGGCATCCTCTTTTTTTATAGCTGACTTTCCAGATAGGCCATAATATTTTCAGTCTCGTCGGGATGGAACCATTGGATGCTTTCGTCGCGGCGAAACCATGTCATCTGCTTGCGCGAATAGATGCGGCTGTTCTGCTTAATCTTCTCGATGGCAAACTCCAGCGTGCAGTTACCGTCGAAGTGGGCAAACAGTTCCTTGTAGCCTACGGTGTTGAGTGAGTTGAGTTGACGGTAGGAATATACACTACGTGCCTCTTCGACGAGGCCGTCGGCCACCATTTGGTCTACTCGGCGGTTGATGCGGTCGTATAGCTCTTCGCGTTCGCGGCGTAGACCAATTTTGACGATGCGGAATGGACGCACCTTGGTAGTGCGTGTGCGGAAAGAGGTGTAGGTGCGCCCAGTCATATAGCATATCTCGAGGGCATGGATGACGCGCTTGGGATTCTTCAGGTCTACGATGCGGTAATACTCGGGGTCGAGCAGGCGCAGCTCATTGACCAAGGGCTCCAGTCCCTCCTGTTCGTAGCGGTCGAGCAGCGTACGGCGTGTGATGTCGTCCACTGTGGGAATATCATCAATACCCTTGCATACGGCATCGATATACATCATGCTACCGCCCGTAAGCAGCAGAGCGTTGTGTGAGTGGAATAGCTCCTCGGTGAGTTTCAGTACGTCAATCTCGTATTGTGCTGCGCTGTAGTAGTCCGTCAGGTGATGTGTGCCTATGAAGTAATGCTTTACCCGTTCTTGTTCCTCTTTCGTTGGCGCAGCGGTTCCGATAGGAATTTCGGCATATAATTGACGTGAATCGGCCGAAAGGATAGGAGAACC
>CANBEE010000248.1 GCA_947367415.1 uncultured Bacteroidales bacterium | reverse complement strand
GATTCTTATATGTTCTCTATATGGCGAAAGTTTATAAATCGGTTGGCTTTGGCAGCGCGTGCGCTGCAACGATGGCGATGACGAAAAATCAAGGATAGGGCATAGCGAAAATTCTCGCAGAGATCCCTCGTCGCCACGCTCTGTCGGGATGACACACATCTCAGCAATGTCCAGTACTTCCTTGTCAGTACTGATAGTTACGTGATTTGCAGCCTTGTTTTCGTCATCGTTAACGTTATCGTTGCAGCGCACGCGCTGCCAAAGCCAACCGATTTATGAACTTTCGCCATAGGGAGGGGGAGGGGCAAACGGTGGTGGATGCAAAAAATGCCGATTTCATCGGTCACGAAACATTAAGCACAAAACCGTCTGTGGAGGAGGTTGGCAGTTGCTGTGCCTGAAACAAACGTGCTTGCTCGGCTGACTGCAACGTGGATTGCGTCTTCCATGTGCGACTATGATGGCGACACAAATAACTTAAACAGTGCTAAGTTTGTTTTATTTGTGTGTTTTTACTACCTTTGCACCCCAAAACGTGTACACTATAAATAAGGTATAGAAATGCTTACGATTAAACTCATCACTGAACAGACCGAACGAGTAATCAAAGGCCTTGAGAAGAAACATTTCGGCAATGCCGAGGAAACGATAGACCAAGTAATTGCGCTCGACAAGAAGCGTCGCGCTGCTCAAACAACCCTCGACAAGAACTTGGCAGAGGCCAAGCAGCTGGCTGCACGCATCGGTGCCCTCATGAAGGAGGGTAAGCGCGAGGAGGCTGAGGCTGTGAAGGCCGAGGTGGCTACCTTGAAGGCTACCAATGCTGCCCTCGAAGAGGAGATGAAGACCGCTGCCGAGGATACGCAGAACCTGCTCTACACCATCCCCAATATCCCCTACGATGAGGTGCCCGAGGGTGCTCATGCCGAGGATAACGTGGTGGAGAAGACGGGCAACGAGGTGCCCGACCTTGGTCCCAACCCGCTTCCCCACTGGGAGTTGGCAAAGAAGTATAACCTCATCGACTTTGACCTTGGCGTGAAGATTAGCGGTGCCGGATTCCCCGTATACCGTGGCAAGGGTGCCCGTCTGCAGCGTGCCCTTATCAACTTCTTCCTCGACGAGGCACGCAATGCCGGCTACGAGGAGATAATGCCGCCTACGGTGGTGAACCAGGCATCGGGTTACGGCACAGGACAGCTACCCGACAAGGAGGGTCAGATGTATCACTGCACAGCCGATGACCTCTACCTCATTCCTACTGCTGAGGTGCCTGTGACAAACATCTACCGTGATGTGATCCTCGATGAGAAGGAGCTTCCTATCAAGAATACTGCCTACACACAGTGTTTCCGTCGCGAGGCCGGCTCGTATGGCAAGGATGTGCGCGGACTGAACCGCCTGCACGAGTTCTCAAAGATTGAAATCGTACGTATCGATACTCCCGAGCACTCCAAGGAGTCGCACAAGGAGATGCTCGACCACGTGGAGAACCTCGTGAAGAAGCTTGAGCTTCCCTATCGTATACTGCGCCTCTGTGGTGGCGACATGAGCTTCACAGCCGCTCTCTGCTTCGACTTCGAGGTGTATTCGGCTGCTCAGGAGCGTTGGTTGGAGGTTTCATCCGTATCGAACTTCGACGCTTATCAGGCAAATCGTCTGAAGTGCCGCTATCGTCGCACCGAGGATAAGAAGATAGAGCTGTGCCATACGCTGAACGGCTCGGCACTGGCTCTCCCGAGAATCCTTGCGGCTATTCTCGAGAACAATCAGACCCCCGAAGGTATTCGCATCCCCAAGGTGCTGGTGCCCTACTGCGGGTTTGACATGATAGATTAATGAATTAAAGGTTAAAGATTAAAAGGTAAGACTCTGTTTGTTTTAATTTTTTAGTTTTTAACCTTTAATTAAAGGTTTTAGGTATTAGGTATTAGATTGACATGGCGAGAAAAGAGATCAAGCAGGCTGAAATTATAGCGGCTATTGCTGACATGTGGCAACTGCTGACCGACGAGCAACGTGAGCTCGTGGCCAACCACATGGAGGTGCGTCGGTATAAGAAGAATCAGAAGATCTACACGGAGGGCGAAAAGCCCAACCATCTGATGTGCCTGCTCGAAGGGAAGGTGAAGATTTATCGTGACGGAGTGGGGGGCAGGTGCCAAATCATGCGCGTCATCAAGCCGGTAGAGTATTTTGGCTATCGCGCCTACTTTGCTGAGGAGAATTTTGTGACGGCAGCTGCGGCTTTTGAGGCTTCGGCCATCTGCATGATTCCCATGGAGGTTATCGTCAAGCTGGTGGAGGCAAACAACCGACTGGCAATGTTTTTCATCAAGCAGCTGGCTGTAGACCTCGGCATCTCGGACGAGCGTACGGTGAACCTCACGCAGAAGCATATACGCGGACGCTTGGCCGAGTCGCTGCTGTTCCTCAAGGAGACCTACGGACTGGAAGAGGATGGGGCCACCATCAGTATCTTCCTCTCGCGCGAGGACCTTGCCAACCTGTCGAATATGACCACTTCGAACGCCATACGCACCCTGTCGAACTTTGCGTCAGAGAAGCTGATTGCCATCGACGGCAGGAAGATAAAGATAATCGACGAGGAGGAACTGAGCAAAATCAGCCGAATCGGGTAGGCATAGACACAATACACATACACTTTTATATTAATTATCTTATGAAAAACAAATCTCTCATCCTGTGCCTTTTGGCCACCATGACCACAGCATGCCTCATGAGCAGCTGCAAGGGAAAAGACAGTAATGAACCCTACGTAGGCTACCTCTTTGCCTACTTCAACGGCAATGCACCTTGGCAGGAGCAAATCTGCTTTGCCCTCAGTGCAGATGGTTACAACTACACCCCGCTTAACGATGGTAAACCCATCATCAGCTCTGACACCATCGCCAACAAAAAGGCTGTGCGCGACCCGCATATCCTTCGCGGCGAGGATGGACATTTCTATATGGTAGTGACCGACATGCGCTCTTCACAGGGCTGGTCGTCAAACGATGGCCTCGTACTGTTGCGCTCTAAGGACTTGGTTAACTGGAGCCACTCGGCCATCGACTTCCCCACCACATGGCCCGAGCGTTTCCATCGCGACAGCCTCACTCAGGTATGGGCACCGCAGACCATCTACGACCCCGAAGCAGGCAAGTATATGCTCTACTACGCTATCGGTGAGCGTGGCGCACACTACATCACCTACTGCTCATACGCCAATGAGGACTTCACCGAGATCAGTATGCCCGAGGTGCTCTACGACCACAATGCCAACACTATAGATGCCGACATCGTATACCACGATGGCCTGTACCATATGTTCTTCAAGACCGAGGGCCAGGGCAACGGCATCCAGAAGGCTACAGCCAAGACCCTTCGTGGCGAGTGGACTCCCGAGCACAAGTATCTGCAGCAGAGCAAGAAGGCTGTTGAGGGCTCTGGCGTATTCAAGCTCATCGACTCTGACGAGTGGATCCTGATGTACGATTGCTACATGAACGGCCACTACGAGTACTGCAAGAGCACCGACCTCACCAACTTTACATTCGTATGCAACTCTGATAACACTGATATCGTCACCCCGCGTCACGGTACTACCATCCCTGTTACTTTGAGCGAGGCTAAGCGTCTTATCGCTAAGTGGCCCAGTAAGGACCAGACTTTGGAGACTATCGGTATTGTAAAGTAATATTCTGATAGCGAAATGGAAAGCCGC
>CANBEE010000247.1 GCA_947367415.1 uncultured Bacteroidales bacterium | reverse complement strand
CTTGCTGCGTATGATGCGCTTGCCCGTTTCCGAGAACAGTTCGTCGGCAAGGTCCTGAAACCTACGTTTGGGATACGACACCTCGGCCGCCTTCATCTGTCCCTCGGGGTCGCCCGAAGAGAGCAGTTCGATGATGCGGTTACCTATATTCACCTGATAGTCTAAGTAGCGGCGCTGCAGTTGGTAGAGTTGCCAGTCGAGTTCCGTCTTCACATTCTTGTCGGCCATTTTCTCGGCCAGGTTACTATGGAAGAGCGGGCGGTCGAAGCTACGTATCACATCGAAGTGCACCACAGTGGCATTCTCGGGGTAGAAGGTCATCTTCACCCCTTCCACATCCTTCACATTCAGGTCGATGCCTCCTGCCAGATGATCCAGCGTGGATGCCGCCCTGTTTAGTATGGTCGATTTGCCAATACCGTTTACACCACTCAGGATGTTCACGTCGCGACGCAGGTTCCACACGATATGCTTGCGCCCCCACAGCGCCTCTATCTCGATGCGCTGTATATACTCGGCCCGTATAGTCTGTTGCTTGTTGTCCATAGCTTCAGCAAATGTTGTTTTGGACAAAGATAGTGCAAGCCGAGCGAAAAAGCAAACTTGTTTTGCTGTTTTTCCGAGGCGCAGCCTATCTTCATACTGCGAAGCAGGATAAAGATACGAATAAGTGAGTAAATAAACGACCAAATATGCATAAAATCTATCTTAATGCATGAGAGGGTGTTTATTTACAACGAGCGGGAGTATCTTCAAGCTGCGAAGCCCTACTGCCACCCTATGCAATTACATTTTTGCCGGGTGGCAGTTTTTTTGTTGCCTTCGATTTAGAATCTGTTTGGATTTTATTTCGAGTTTAGTTGCCGACGCGGTATGAAAGCGTCGGTTGCGACGACTGCCGGTTAATCGGCACAAAGGAGTATTCAATTAGCACTAGCTGAGCACTATCCTTGCAAGACCAAAGAATGTAAAAATGCCAAAAAGGGACTCAAATAAACGGAAAAGTATGACATAAAAACAATAAACGGTAAAATCCAAACAGATTCTTACTCATATTTTCTTTCCGTTTCAGACTTATTCACTATTGTTGCTTAGTTTTATCAAGTCACACGGACGATATTATTTTTTTAAATTAAAAACTTATGTCAAAACTATCACGACTATTTGTGAGTGTCGCCTTCGTCTTGGGTGGCATGCTTACCGTGAATGCTCAGCACACGGTGAAAGGTACGCTGGTAGATGCCGAGACACAGGAGCCGCTGGTGGCGGCCTCGGTGCAGGTGAAGGGCACTACCTCGGGTGTAGTAACGGATATGGATGGTAAATTTACCATCGAGTCAAAACAGGCGAAGCCGACATTGATATTCAAGTATATCGGCTATCATACATTGGAGACAAAGGCCAACAAGAGCGACATGGGCATCATCGAAATCTCGCCCGATGCGGTGGCTTTGGGCGACGTGGTCATCACCCAATCGGTGGCTATCGCACGCAAGACTCCCGTAGCCCTCTCGACCCTCGACCCCGTATTCATTGAGGAGAAGATAGGTACGAAGGAGTTTCCTGAAATTTTGAAATCGACACCGGGCGTGTATGCCACTAAAGCAGGCGGCGGATTCGGTGACTCGAAAATCAACATGCGTGGTTTCCAGAGTGCCAACGTGGCTGTGATGGTCAACGGCGTGCCCATGAACGATATGGAATGGGGCGGCTTGTACTGGAGCAACTGGATGGGACTGACCGACGTGACCCGCAGCATGCAGACTCAGCGCGGACTGGGTGCCTCAAAGGTATCGGCTCCCTCGGTGGGCGGCTCCATCAACATCGTCACCAAGGGCCTCGAAGCCAAGAAGGGCGGTACGGCATCGTATGCCATGGGCAACGACGGATACAACAAGATGCTCTTCAGCTTCTCTACCGGTCAGAACGACAAGGGATGGGCATTCTCGTTCTTAGGTTCAAAG
The DNA here is from genome assembly GCA_947367415.1 of uncultured Bacteroidales bacterium. Taxonomy (GTDB): domain Bacteria; phylum Bacteroidota; class Bacteroidia; order Bacteroidales; family Bacteroidaceae; genus UBA1189. The sequence goes on along the minus strand of CANBEE010000247.1, from coordinate 1,807 downwards.
ACTTGGGGTGATGGCTACATCCAAGGTACCGACTTTGAAGGTTACAACTATTTCGTCAACCTCTCGAAGCGTATCGGACTTGACCACCAGCTGTCGTTCACAGCCTTCGGCGCACCACAGAAGCACTATCAGCGCAACAAGAATGATGGTCTCACCATCCAAGGATGGCAGCAGGTAGCCAACTACATGAAGGGCGACAGTCCCTACAAGTACAACCCCACTTACGGCTTCGGTCTCAATGGCGAGCGTAAGACCTCTTCATACAATGAGTACCACAAACCGCAGATATCGCTCAACCACCAGTGGCAGATCAACCACAAATCATCACTCAGCTCAGTTGCTTACGTGTCGATAGGCCGCGGTAACGGTTACTCAGGACAAGCCATAAACTCTACCCTACGCAACTATTGGTATGGTGCCAGCGACGGTGTGCTCAACTTCAATACCATCAACGCAGCTGACTACGGTGACTACTTCTCAGGTGATGCACTGAACCAAACCTATACCTTGCGTCATGCAGATGGTACCTTTGCCTACGACCAGATTCAGCTGATGAACCAGGCCAGTGAGGCAGGTGCGCTCATGGTGATGTCGAAGAATCCCAACTACCACAACTGGTACGGATTGGTATCGACCTACACCACACAGATTGGCAAGTATATCGACTTCTACGGCGGTATCGACTACCGCTATTATAAGGGCACACACAAGAATGTGATTTCAGACCTCTACAATGGTAAGTTCTTCATCGACAGCAGCAGCCGTGCCGGTGTTGATCCCAAGAACAATGCAGCTGCGCTCAACCCCAACTGGGTGAACCAAAAGTTGCAGGTGGGCGACGTGGTATACCGCGACTACGACGGCTATGTAATGCAGGAGGGACTCTTCTTCCAGGCCGAATATAATAAGGATAAGCTGGCCGCCTTCGTAGCCGGTTCTCTCAACTACAACAACTACTGGCGCTACGACCGCTTCTACTACGATGCCGAGCATGCCAAGTCAGACGTGGTGAGCTTCTGGGGATACACAGCCAAGGGTGGTGCCAACTACAACATCAACGACAACCACAACGTTTTTGCCAACATCGGTTACATCAGCCGTGCACCCTTCTACTCAGGCGGTGCTTTCCTGAGCGCAACGAACAGCAACTCTATCAATCCAAATGCTGTAAATGAGAAGATTTTCTCGGTAGAGGCTGGCTACGGATTCCACAACAAATACCTCGACCTTCACCTCAATGCCTACTACACCAAGTGGATGGACAAGACCATGGCTCGCTCAAGTGCCATCGAGTATGAGGACGGAACAGAGGACCGCATCAGCATCAACATGGAGGGCGTGGATGCCAAGCACATGGGTGTGGAGCTCGACTTCACTGCGAAGCCTACACGTTGGCTCGATGTGACAGGTATGCTTTCAGTAGGCGACTGGACCTGGGACAGCAACGCTACCGGCTACTACTACAACTCACTGGGTCAGCCCGTGGCTAACGTGAGCAAGGGAACTCTCGCCTCAGCAGCCGGTGCCGAAGACCATGCTTGGGCCAAGCTCAACCTGAAGGGGGTAAAGGTAGGTGGTTCGGCTCAGACAACAGCTGCCCTCGGTGCACGTGCCAAGATTACCCGTGACCTAAGCGCTGGACTCGACTACACCTACTATGGCAACAACTATGCCGACTTCTCCATCAGCACCAGCGACATCGCTTCGGGTCAGACCAAGAACTACACTACACCTTGGATGATTCCTGCTGGCGGACAGCTCGACTTCAACGCATCGTACCGATTCAACATCGGACAGTGTCGTGCCA
>CANBEE010000246.1 GCA_947367415.1 uncultured Bacteroidales bacterium | reverse complement strand
CCGACATCGTAGGCGAGGTATCCACCGACTCCGTGCTTCAAAACATCTTCAAGCACTTCTGCATCGGAAAGTAAAACTCCAACAATTACAAGGGACTTATATTTTTAGCTCATTAATTTCACACTGAACCCCATCGAGGAACTTGGATGCATGTGCACCATCCATTTGCGTGTGGTGAAATTGAAATGAAACAGTAAGTGAGGTTGCAAACCAACTGCGTCGGTATTTACCCCAAATAAGGAATGGATTGTTAAACACTCCGCTATACATACCTACAGCACCATCTATTTCGTACTTGGCCAATGCTGATGTGCCAATGACCATACTGTCGTTAAGGTCATGATTGATACAACTATCAGCAACTTTTTGAGTCAGATGTAAATAGCTTTGATTAAATTCTTCTAATTCATTGGTAAAGGGGATATCACACGAACTTACCTCACTATCACGATTAGCTACTATAGTATTTACAGCGATACTATCATATTGCATCAACTTATCTCCCACGGGTAACAAATAAAACTCCTTGATTTTGCTGGCTGCCCTACCGATGCAATAGCACATCAGCATATTGAATTTCAAGCCCGTCCTGCGACTGACTCTTACAAGTTTAGATACATTCAGAGTTTTGAAGAATGTAACCATCGGCATTGGCGCATTCATCCACATTTCAAAGGCATAAGCCCGACTCGTCTGTTTGGGATTAACTTCTCTCATACTTTTACATATTATATTTCAAGTGCAAAAGTATAAGAAGGTATAGTTAGAAAATAGAACAAACGAGACATTCAGACTGGTGTGGTGAATAAATCAGAATAAGGTTCTGATATCTTAAGCAGAGTTTTTGGCGTATATCCGGACAATCTTTTGAACTCCCTTATATAATGAGCTTGGTCTGCATAACCACTTGCATAAGCAATCTGTGCATGATTAATATTATCCCGATTCTGCTGAAATAACGACAAGGCCTTTTGGAAACGGACAATGCGAATATATTCCTTAGGATTCATCCCAACCAATGAATTGAACTCTCGTTCAAACTGTTTTTTACTTAGGCAACAGGTGGAGGACAATGCCATTACTGAACTTTGAGAATGCATGCAAATATCTTTGATTGCTGCATGGATACGTTTAATCCCATAATCCGCATGGCTAAAATTACAGACCAATCGCCCCAACAACCATTCTTCTATCCTATTCACACATACACTGTTGTCTGCACACTCAAGAACTTGTTCTGCCAATTCATTCAACGCCCTATCCTCGATATCATATCCCGAAATCTCTTGATTGTAAAAAAGTGATGCAGTCGAGTTAAGAAACATATTGATTGTATGTGGATAAAATACGACAACTATCATTTCAACTTCTCCATCTGCGTACAGATGTGACGAAAAATTAACCTGTCCACTAATAGTCAGTTTACTCTGAATGGCATCTAACTCGGGGATATACAGCGGATTCTGTTTGTGAAAGATTATTTGAGGACAACCTATAGGAAAGGTATAGGTATTCAACATTTGGTCACTCTTGAATACCCAATAATACCTGACGTAAGGTCTTAGCAGCTCACAAGGTTTGTAAAACTTAAATTCCTTTTGAATCATCACTTAACAACAGCATTGTTACAGAAAACATTCGTTCTCTAGTAACTTCGATTTCTAATCTCCAAAGTAATATCCATATAGCTCCGCTGGCCATCGATGTAGTCGGCATAGAGTGTCTCGGGATCCCGACCTTTCAGGATGCGACATTTGCCGCACGCTTCACAATCGTGCAGGCACTTCCAGGCATCGAGCACATAGGCCTGACGTTCTTCTTTGGTTGATTCTTCTATTTTCGGCGGTTGCATATTCACTATATATCAAACGATTGCCACCTTAATCACGCCATCCAATTTATTCTCAAAAATGCGATAGGCTTCCTCAATCTCACTCAACGGGAAGCGATGTGTGATAAGTGGAGTGGTGTCAATCCTGCCTTGCTCAATCAGGCTTAGGACTTCCTCGCAATCGCATCCATCCACGCCGCCGGTCTTGAAGGTGAGGTTCTTACCATACATATCGGGAAGCGGAAGGATTTGCGGTTGGTCATAAAGAGCAACCACCGTTACAATGGCATTCGGGCGGGCACACTCCCATGCCAAACGGAAGGTGTCGTCGGCTCCGGCCACTTCAAGCACGCGGTCGGCTCCTCCGTGATCGCTATTCTTCAAAACAAAATCCTTGCACTCCTCGGGTGTGGTGAGCAACACATCGGGGTAATGCTTGCGTACGAATGCCTGTCTCTCTTCCGACTTCTCACATACGATGATGCGTTTGGGTTGCTTCAACATTGCGCAAAGGAGGGTGCAGATGCCCGTTGGCCCCGCCCCGATGATGAGTACGGTATCGTCCTTGGTAATCTCGGAGATGCGAGCCGCCCAGAAGCCTGTAGCGAGCACATCGCCCACGAGCAGAGCCTGCTCATCGGTGACGCTATCGGGGATGCGGTTCAAGCCCTGACTGGCAAGCGGCACACGCACATATTCCGTCTGTCCGCCATCGATACGACACCCGAGTGCCCAACCGCCATTCGGGTCGGTGCAATTGTTCACATAGCCATTCTTGCAGAAGAAGCACTCTCCGCAGAAGGTCTCCACATTCACCGTCACTCTATCGCCCGGCTTTACATGGGTAACCTCTGCGCCTACCTCCTCTACCACGCCCACCATCTCGTGCCCTACGGTGATGCCCGGCACTGCGCGAGGCACGCTACCGTGCTTGATATGTAGGTCGCTGGTGCAGATACTGCCCATCGTCACACGCACGATGGCGTCCGTAGCGTCAATGAGTACGGGCCTTGGCTTCTCTACCAGGGCAAACTTTCCTTTTTCTATGTAGGTGTATGCTAGCATAATTATCTATAATATCATCAACCTAATCGGTGTAATTTACAATGCAAAGCTACTCATTTCTTTCTTTCGGCGGAATATCTCAGTATAGAAATATGATGTAAAAGTTGTTTCACCCTCTCGAATCTTTGTACTTCGGGCGAAGTTTACTACTTTTGCAGAAAAGAATATATCAATGAACATCCATTCTAATCCTGCCTTCAAGGAGTGCTACATCATGCAACGCGAGGACCTTCAGCGTTTTGCCGCCACGCTTGCCGATGGCTTCAAGGGGTACAGCATGTTTGAGCACGTTTGCTACGGCACATACGACCACGACCTGATGCGTCTGTTTTGGGAGGTCTCACTTGCACTCCTCCCCGACAATGCCATCTGCATCGCCGATAGCAAGGAGGCCAACTCCGTACTGGCCTATATCCCTCCCCATAGCAAGGACCCCAGCCTACTCGATTATGTGAAAGCGGGCGGAATGAAGATGTTCCTCAAGTTCGGCCTCAGAAGAATCATCCGGTTGACGCGTTTCAATATCGAGATAGAGCAAATAGGCAAACGCTACAGAGCCGCCGACGATGGCTATCTGATGGCCTTTGCTACGCGCCTCGACAAGCAGGGACAGCACTATGGCAAACCGCTGATAACGGCCCTTCTGAATCATCTCGATGCTTCGGGCGAGAGTTGCTATCTCGAGACGCTAGAAGCTAAAAATGTAGCCTTGTATCAGCACTTCGCCTTCCAGCTCACGGGACAGACAGAGAGCCAAATGGGAGGTCTCAAACTCTTTGCGATGCGCCGCTCGGCAACCCCTACGGTTTAGCTTCTGCTCTCGCAGTATAGGTATTACAAGTAATGTCGAATTTATCCAGAAGAAAATGTATGAATAAGAC
>CANBEE010000245.1 GCA_947367415.1 uncultured Bacteroidales bacterium | reverse complement strand
GTCTGCATACCGGACCTGTATATCTAGCCATTTTCCTGAATCTCCTTACATGCGGCGTGTTTTACGAGGACGACAGCCATTATGTGGAATTGGTGTTACATCTGAAATAGATTTAACTTTTAATCCCATTGCGCCTAATGAACGGATAGCGTTTTCACGTCCCATTCCTGGTCCTTTTACATATACATGAACTTCACGTAATCCATAACTAGCAGCTTTTTGCATAGCAGCTTCTGCTACTGATTGAGCAGCAAAAGGAGTTGACTTCTTAGCACCACGGAAACCAAGTCCGCCAGAAGAAGCCCATGCTAAAGCATTACCTTTTAAGTCTGTAATAGTTACGATAGTATTATTGAACGTAGCTTGAATGTAAACATTACCTTCGTATACGCTCTTCTTTTCCTTTCGTTTCTTAATGGTAGCCACTTACTTAACCTCCGCCTTATGCTTTCTTCTTATTAGCAACAGTCTTCTTCTTACCCTTACGAGTACGAGCGTTGTTCTTGGTGCTCTGACCACGAACGGGCAAGCCAATACGATGACGAACACCACGGTAGCAACCGATATCCATCAAACGCTTAATGTTCAACTGGATTTCTGAGCGAAGATCACCTTCAACCTTATATTCAGCGCCGATAACCTCACGGACAGCCGCTGCCATATCATCAGTCCAGTCCTTAACCTTAACATCTTTATCAACACCAGCCTTCTCCAAGATCTGGTTTGCACTGCTGCGACCGATACCATAGATATAGGTCAGTGCAATTTCACCTCTTTTATTCTGAGGTATGTCTACTCCAGCAATTCTTATAGCCATATATTTTCTAAATTTTCTGCAAAATTACTAAAAAATTATCCTTGACGTTGCTTTTCCTTAGGATTTTTCTTGTTAATAACATACAAAGTTCCGTGACGTCTAACAATTTTGCAATCTGCGGAACGTTTTTTCAATGATGCTCTTACTTTCATATTCGTATTTTGTTTTATTTATATCTGAAACTGATTCTACCTTTTGTAAGGTCATACGGAGACATTTCAACTTTCACACGGTCGCCAGGAAGGATCTTGATGTAGTGCATACGCATCTTTCCTGAAATGTGAGCGGTAATCTCATGTCCGTTTTCCAACTCAACGCGGAACATTGCATTGGACAATGCCTCTACAATGGTACCATCTTGTTCAATAGCTGTCTGCTTTGCCATATTAATTATCTTTATTACGTAATACTTCCTCAACAAACTCGAACGAAGACAGAATATCTGCCTTACCCATGCCTACGGCAACGGTGTGCTCAAAATGAGCAGCACACTTGCCATCAGCGGTAGAAACGCCCCAACCGTCGTTGTGCCACTTAATCTTACGGCTACCCTGGGTTATCATCGGCTCGATGGCTATACACATACCATGTTTGAGCAGTGTACCACGACCACGGCTACCATAGTTGGGCACTTGGGGATCCTCATGCATGTCACGACCGATACCATGACCGACAAACTCGCGTACCACACCGTAGCCATGCGACTCACAATGTTTCTGTACAGCGTAGCCTATGTCGCCGAGGCGCTTGCCGTGAACAGCATTCTCAATACCTAAATAGAGCGCTTCCTTGGTCACACGAAGAAGTTCCTTCACCTCTTCCGAAACCTCACCTACACAAAAGGTATAAGCTGAGTCTCCGCAAAAACCATTCATATAGGTTCCACAATCTACTGAAACGATGTCGCCATCCTTCAGTTCGATATCGTTGGGTATGCCATGAACAATCATATCATTAACCGAAGTACACAAGGTACCTGGGAATGCGGGGTAGCCAGGCTCGTAGTGGGGGAAACCTTTGAAGGTAGGTTCTGCACCATTATCACGGATAAACTCCTCGGCAACCTTATCGAGCTGGCGAGTAGTTACACCCGGCTTGATTATTTTGGCAATCTCCGCCAAAGTTCTCCCAACAAGGAGATTACTTTGGCGAAGTAGTTCTATCTCATCCTGTGTCTTAAGAAATATCATCTACAATAATTCTTAATAGGCAGCACCTGAACGGCCTTTGATACGACCGGTCTTCAACAAACCATCATAGTGTCTCATGAGCAAGTGGCTCTCAATCTGCTGAAGTGTGTCAAGTACTACACCTACCAAGATAAGGAGTGATGTACCACCGAAGAACTGAGCAAACTCTGCCTTCACACCGAAGAGTGAAGCGAAAGAGGGAAGGATAGCCACAATAGCCAAGAAGAAAGCACCAGGCCATGTGATACGAGACATGATAGTATCAAGGTGGTCGGCTGTGGGCTTACCGGGCTTAACGCCAGGGATGAAACCGTTATTACGTTTGATATCCTCAGCCATCTGTGTAGGATTAACGGTAATAGCTGTGTAGAACAGCGTAAACGCGATAATCAGGATAGCGAAAATGAGGTTATAAAGCCAACTGTTCATATCTACCAACAGACGAATCCATTCAGGAGCGCTCTCAATTGTTGCATAATTGATGAATGTCAAAGGTATGAACATGATTGCCTGAGCAAAAATGATAGGCATCACGTTAGCAGCATTCACCTTCAAGGGAATGTACTGGCGAGCACCGCCATACTGCTTACCGCTTACCATCTGCTTGGCATACTGCACGGGAACCTTACGAACACCCTGAACAAGCATGATTGCGCCACAAATAATAGCCATAAGAGCTATTATCTCGATAAGGAACATGATCAGACCACCTGCACCGGGAGAAGCCATACGAGAGGTGAACTCCTGTACGAAGGCCTCGGGCAAGCGAGCGATGATACCAACCAAGATAATCAATGATATACCATTACCAAGACCCTTATCAGTAATACGCTCACCCAACCAAAGGATAAACATACTACCAGCTGCAAGAATAATGGTAGAAGTAATCATGAATGTAGTCCAGCTGATAGATTCGCTGATAGCACCCATCGCCTGATAACGCAGATTCAAAAGGTAGGCAGGACCCTGAACCAAAAGAATTCCGATAGTCAGATAACGGGTAATCTGATTCATCTTTCTGCGGCCACTCTCACCCTCGCGCTGCATCTTCTGGAAGTAAGGGATTACCATACCCAAGAGCTGCACAACGATAGATGCAGAGATGTAGGGCATCACACCCAATGCAAATACTGAAGCATTGGAGAATGCACCACCGGAGAACATATCGAGGAGAGAAAGAAGACCAGTACCAGTCTGCTCACGCAACTGAACCAACATACCAGGGTCAATGCCAGGGAGCACGATCTGGGCACCGAAACGATAGATTGCAACGAAACCTACGGTTACAAGAATCTTCGTCTTAAGGTCCTCAATCTTCCACATATTCATAACTGCCTTGCGCTTCCAAAAAGCGAAAAGCGCAAGAACAGCTACGATAATTAGTACTACTAATAAAGGATGCATAAATTAGAGTTTTACTGCGCTACCACCCTGAGCCTCGATAGCTGCAACAGCACTCTTAGAGAATGCATGAGCCTCTACCTCAAGCTTTGAAGTAATCTCGCCATTACCAAGAATCTTTACCAAATGCTTTGAAGAAACAAAGCCTGCAGCGATAAGGTCAGCAACAGTAACCTTTGTCAAATTCTGAGCGTCAGCCAATGCTTGGATTACACCAATATTGATAGCCTTGTATTCAACACGGTTGATATTTTTGAAGCCGAACTTAGGAACGCGGCGCTGCAAAGGCATCTGACCACCCTCGAAGCCAATCTTCTTTGAGTAACCAGAACGTGACTTTGCACCCTTGTGACCACGGGTAGAAGTACCA
>CANBEE010000244.1 GCA_947367415.1 uncultured Bacteroidales bacterium | reverse complement strand
AGAGAAAATATCATCTATCATCTAACGATGAATGAGGAGTGGGAAATTGATTGTGAGATTTCCTCTTCCAATAACATTTGGTATCTTTTCGTTAACCACGAGAAGAAAGCAAGTGTGTCAATTAACTGCGGTATGGATTCAATCTTTGATGATATTGTTATAACTAAATTCAATTAAGACTATGTGTAAGAGAAATATAGACAAACTTGATAAGTATCTTAAATCACTCTGTAAGAAATATAACGGCAATTTTATTGGACTTGAAGATGGTAAGACATCAGCCTACTACTCAATCAATGGCAGGGTAATTAGAGTGTCTGACCACATTGGCAAAAACTCAAGCGGAAATATCCACTTTATCATTACAGATGATGGGGACTACCTTATGTACTATAATAACACAAATAAGGTACGAGTGGTTAACTATAAGCAAGCAAAGGACTTCTGTCGTAGTTTCTTCCTGCTATCCCCTATGCTTGTTGAACTTCAATCAAATCAGTTCAAATTTGAATCGGAGATAGTTAATAAGATTGATGGTATTAAAACCGAAAATAACGGGCTTAGAAGTAAGAATTCTAAACTTCAAGAGGATGTTAAAACTCTTAAAGAACAGATAGCATTAAAAGAAAATGCTATTAAAGCATATCAAAAACAGATTGAAGTCCTGTCAAATGATATTGATGATACAACTTCTCCACTTGAGGCAAACCTTGCTTGGATTACAAAATTCAACGATGTTAAAGGTGACTTCATTGACAGAGACTATATGCTTAAACAGAAAGCTGACGGTCTTACCAGAAGACTTTGCGGTTTTGAGTTGGTAGACAGAGGAGTTCCACGTCACGGATATGAGGTTTGTGATGCAGAGGGTAATGTAATTGGAGTTGTTACTTCAGGTACAATGGGCCCAACTTGCGGTAAAGCTGTAGGTTTGGCATACGCTGCTGCACCATACTACAAACTTGGTTCAGAGATTTACATTAAGGTGAGAGAGAAGCTGCTTAAGGCAGTTGTTGTAAAACCGCCTTTCTTCAAATAATAAAAAGGAAAGAGACAGATAAGGCCAACCATTCAGAACTGATGCCCATCGTGATGGCCTGCATGAACATGTCGAAACGCAAGGAGGGAGCCCTCATCGTCATCGAGAAGGGCACCAAGCTGGGCGAAATCATCAAGACGGGCGAACCCATCGATGCTGCCATCAACCAGTTGCTCATCGAGAACATCTTCTTCAAGAACAGCCCCTTGCACGATGGTGCCATGGTCATCAGCCAGAAGCGCATCGTGGCTGCAGGCTGTCTGCTCCCCGTATCGCATAGCATGGAGATACCCAAGTCGCTCGGCCTGCGACACCGTGCCGCATTAGGCGTGGCACAGGAGACCGATGCCATCGCCGTAGTCGTGTCGGAGGAGACAGGAGCCATCACCGTGGCACATCGGGGTGCCCTGCACCGCTGGCTCACCGCCGAGCAACTCGAAAAACTCCTCTTCGAGCACGAATAACTGACAATCTGTCACCCTTCCTTGCCAAGCCGTCATCCATTGGCACACTGCCACGCCCCAAACAATCGTGGCACACTTTTCGTTATTTATACTATGGCGACTTTGCTAAACAATAAATGAACAATAACCATAAAACCAAACGTACAAAAATGAACATTAAACCATTAGCTGACCGCGTGCTCGTAGTACCCGCACCGGCCGAAGAGAAGACCATCGGCGGCATCATCATCCCCGACACCGCCAAGGAGAAACCCCTCAAGGGCGAAGTAGTAGCCGTAGGAAACGGCACCAAAGACGAGGAGATGGTAGTGAAGGTAGGCGACACCGTACTCTACGGCAAGTATGCAGGCACCGAGCTCGAGCTCGAAGGCAACAAATACCTCATCATGCGCCAAAGCGATATATTGGCAGTATTGGGATAATCAATCAGTTTATTCAGAGTTCTCTGAGCTCTCCGAGGACTCCGAGAAAAAGAAAATCATAATTCAAAAATTCTCATCATGGCAAAAGAAATCGTATTCAATATGGAAGCCCGCGAGCAACTCAAGAGAGGTGTCGACGAGCTTGCCAACGCAGTGAAAGTAACCCTCGGCCCCAAAGGCCGCAACGTGATCATCGAGAAGAAGTTCGGTGCTCCCCACATCACCAAGGACGGTGTCACCGTAGCCAAGGAGGTGGAGCTGGCCGACCCCTTCATGAACACCGGTGCACAGCTCGTCAAGTCGGTAGCATCGAAGACCGGCGACGATGCCGGTGACGGTACCACCACAGCTACCGTACTCGCACAGAGCATCGTCAACGTAGGCATCAAGAACGTCACCGCAGGTGCCAACCCTATGGACCTCAAGCGCGGTATCGACAAGGCCGTAGCCAAGGTAGTAGAGAGCATCAAGGAGCAATCTGAGGCCGTAGGCAGCGACTACGACAAGATTGAGCAGGTGGCTACCATCTCGGCCAACAACGACCCCGAAATCGGTAAGCTCATCGCCGACGCCATGCGCCGCGTATCCAAGGATGGCGTCATCACCATCGAGGAGGCCAAGGGCACCGAGACCTCTATCGGCGTGGTTGAGGGCATGCAGTTCGACCGCGGCTACCTGTCGCCCTACTTCGTGACCGACACCGAGAAGATGGAGTGCGTGATGGACAATCCCTATATCCTTATCTATGACAAGAAAATATCCAACCTCAAGGACTTCCTCCCCATCCTCGAACCCGCCATCCAGACAGGCCGTCCGCTCCTCGTCATCGCCGAGGATGTAGATAGCGAGGCACTCACCACACTCGTAGTGAACCGCTTGCGTGCACAGCTCAAGATCTGTGCCGTGAAGGCTCCCGGCTTCGGCGACCGCCGCAAGGAGATGCTCGAAGACATCGCCATCCTCACCGGAGGCATCGTCATCAGCGAGGAGAAGGGTCTCTCACTCGAGCAGGCCACCATCGAGATGCTGGGCCGTTGCGACAAGGTGACCGTATCGAAGGACAACACCACCATCGTCAACGGTGCAGGCAGCAAGGATGCCATTGCCGAGCGCGTGGCACAGATCAAGGCACAGATTGCCGCTACCAAGAGCGACTACGACAAGGAGAAGCTCCAGGAGCGTCTGGCCAAGCTCGCAGGCGGCGTAGCCGTACTCTACGTGGGCGCAGCCTCTGAGGTAGAGATGAAGGAGAAGAAAGACCGCGTCGACGACGCACTCTGCGCAACCCGCGCAGCCATCGAAGAGGGTATCGTGCCCGGTGGTGGTGTAGCCTACATCCGCGCCATCGATGCACTCGAAGGCCTCAAGGGCGACAATGCCGACGAGACCACCGGTATCGAGATCATCAAGCGTGCCGTAGAGGAGCCTCTCCGTCAGATTGTCTCCAACGCAGGCAAGGAGGGCGCCGTAGTGGTACAGAAGGTACGCGAGGGCGAAGGCGACTTCGGTTACAATGCCCGCACCGATGTATACGAGCACATGAAGGCCGCCGGTGTCGTTGACCCCGCCAAGGTAACCCGCGTAGCACTGGAGAACGCCGCCTCTATCGCCGGCATGTTCCTCACCACCGAGTGTGTCATCGTGGAGAAGAAGGAAGACAAGCCCGCACCCATGGCTCCCGGCATGGGCGGCATGGACGGCATGATGTAATACCCGACCGTATTTGCCAACAAACATTAGAGGGTGTGTCAAAATCACGACACACCCTCTTTTTAATCAAGCATACTCTATCGTGAGCGCTTCAGAGACCTTCAGCTCCGTACCATCATCGTAGCGGTATACGATGCGCATGCCCCGATAGGCGGTAGGTACGATGAGCCTTTG
>CANBEE010000243.1 GCA_947367415.1 uncultured Bacteroidales bacterium | reverse complement strand
GCTCGCGGTTGCCGTCTATGGCCTCTATGACGGTTTCTACTGCTTCTTCGCCTACCTTTTGGGCAATCTTGTTTACGCCTTTGCTGAAGAGATAGGTGGTGTATGAACCCTCGGGCATTTGGGCATGGCGATCCTTGATGCAGGCCTCGAGGGTACCGAGGAAGCCTTCGTTGTCTTGCGTGTCGAAACATGATGTGGTGCCACGGTGACAGGTGGGGCCGTCGGGACGGGCCTTGATGAGTAGGGTGTCGCCATCGCAGTCGATGTACATATCTACGATGTGCAGGTAGTTGCCGCTCGTCTCGCCTTTGGTCCAGAGGGCCTGGCGTGTGCGACTATAAAAGGTAACACGGCCTTCGGCCTGGCTCTTCTCGAAAGCTTCTTGGTTCATGTAGCCGAGCATCAGCACCTTGAGGCTGTCGGCATCCTGGATGATGACAGGCAGGAGCCCGTCCGCAGTCTTGCTTAGGTTGAAATTTTGGTAGATCATATCTTTAAATCTTGTTTATCTATACTTTTTAGGATTTCCTAGGACTCCCTAGGATATCGTAGGAAATCCTAAAATCAATGATTCTCTTTTTATCTCCGCACCGCTATGCCTTTTTCGTTGAGTGCCTGCTTGAGCACGGGAATGGGTATCTCGCCGTAGTGGAAGATGCTGGCGGCCAGTGCGGCATCGGCACGTCCGTGGGTGAGCACATCGGCAATGTCGTCAATGCTGCCGGCCCCGCCCGAGGCAATGATGGGTATATGCAGATGTTCGGCCAGGCGGGCAAAGGTGTCGCAAGGGTATCCCTGTCGAGTGCCGTCGTGGTTCATTGAGGTGAAGAGTAGCTCACCTGCTCCGCGCTCCTGTGCTTCATGTGCCCATGCAAAGAGTTCCTTGTCGGTGGGGCGACTTCCTCCGTGCGTGGTGGCTAGCCAATGTCCTTCGATGAGCTTGGCATCGATGGCGATAACAACGAACTGTGAACCATACTTTGAGGCTATTTCGTCGATGAGGTTCGGGTTGCGTATGGCGGCACTGTTGATGCTCACTTTGTCTGCACCGGCATCGAGCAGTCGGGCAGCATCGTCCAGTGTGCTGATGCCTCCTCCTACGGTGAAGGGGATATCTATCTCCTCGGCGATATGGGTCACAAGGTGTGTGAAGGTACTGCGTCCTTCGCGTGTAGCGCTGATGTCAAGGTAGACGAGTTCGTCGGCTCCTTCGCGAGCATATTGACTCCCGAGGGCTATGGCATCACCCACGTCGCGCAGACCTTCAAAGTTAATGCCCTTGACGGTACGTCCGTCCTTGACATCCAGACAGGGTATGATTCGTTTGGCTAACATTTTTTTATCTCCTTTAAGCTAATCCGTCCCTCATAGATGGCCTTACCTACGATAACGTGGCGTAGATTCATCTCGTTGAGACGGTATATGTCGTCCATGGCGCCTATGCCACCACTCACGATGATGTCCAGGTCGGGGTATGCAGCTTGTAGGCGAGCATAGAGGTCAAAGGATGGCCCCTGTAGCATACCATCTTTGGCGATATCGGTACAAATGACTTCGCGAAGTCCATAAGGACGGAAGTGGTCGATGAGTGCTTCGATGGTTTGCTCTGATTGGTCCATCCATCCGTTGATGGCAACGCGGCCATCATTGACATCAGCTCCGAGGATGAGGTGGTTGCCACCATACTGCTCGAGCCAGTGGGCAAACAGCTCGGGACGGCTCACTGCCACGCTGCCTATGATGAGGTGGTGGGCGCCTGCGTTAAAGGCGTCGCGCAAGGCTTCATCGCTCTTGATGCCACCGCCCCATTCGATATCGAGTGAGGTGCGTGTGGCAATCTCTTCCAGTACGTGCAGGTTGCGGGGACTGTTGCTCTTTGCACCATCGAGATCTACGAGGTGCAGACGGCGTATGCCTATGTCCTGATAGCGCAGTGCCATGTCGAGCGGTGAGGTATCGTACTGCTTCTTCTGGCTGTAGTCGCCCTTGGTGAGGCGCACGCACTTGCCATCAATCAGGTCAATAGCGGGGATTATATTAATTGACAATTGACAATTGACAATTGACTGCTTATCGTTCGAGTCTACCATTTTGTTCATAGCTCAAGGAAGTTTTTAAGGATTTGTGCTCCTACGGATCCGCTCTTTTCGGGGTGAAACTGTGTGCCGAAGAAGTTGTCGCGGCCGAGAGCACCACTGAATGCGTTGATGTAGTGGGAGGTGGCGATGGTATCGTCGCACAACTCGGGATAGTAGGAGTGTACATAGTAGATGTAGGCTCCATCGTCAATATGATTGAAGAGTGGTGTGCGCAGGTTGGTAATCTGGTTCCAGCCCATGTGGGGAACTTTTTCAATGGACAATGTACAATTAACAATTGACAATTGTCCATCCTGCTGTTTCTCGGGTTGAAACTTTCTGACTTTCGTACGGAAGATACCCATACACTCTGCGTTGCCCTCCTCGCTGCTTTGACACATCAGTTGGGTGCCTACGCATATGCCTAGTACGGGTTGCGTGAGGGTAGGGATGAGGGTGTCGAGGCCGCGCTCGGCGAGCTTGGCCATGGCAGTGGATGCTTCGCCCACACCAGGCAATATCACCTTGTCGGCAGTGGTGAGCAGGCGCTTGTCATCGGTATACACCCAGTCGGTGCAGCCTACGCGAGCCAAGGCATTGGTTACGGAGCGTATGTTACCGGTATCGTAGTTGACTATAGCGATCATATCGTATACTTATATTATAATACTCCCTTGCTGCTAGGCAGGTCGTAGTTGAAGGGTTGGCGGTGTATGGCAGTGCGCAAGCTACGGGCAAAAGCCTTGAACACCCCTTCGATAAGGTGATGGTTGTTTTCGCCACGTGCACTGATATGGAGGTTACAACGCAGTGCCGCACACAGTGAGTAGAAGAAGTGGCGGAACATCTCCGTAGGTGTGTCGCCCACATATTCGCGAGTGAAGGTCACATCCCAGTCAAAATCGATGCGTCCCCCAAGGTCGAGCAGTACTAGTGCCTTGCACTCATCCATGGGTAGGGCAAAGCCGTAGCGCTCAATGCCGCGCTTGTCGCCCAATGCCTCGCGTAGTGTGTCGCCCAGGGCGATGGCTACATCCTCCATCGTGTGGTGCTCATCAACCTGAAGATCGCCCTTGCATTGTACCTGCAACGAGATGCCTCCATGGTGTACTAACTGATCGAGCATGTGATCAAAAAACTTCAGACCGGTATTAATAGATGAAGGCATACGACCTTCAAGGTCTACAGTAATGGCAATTGATGTTTCACGCGTATTGCGCACAGTAGAAGCTACTCGTACACCCCGACGAAGATATTCTGCTATCTCCGCCCACGATGTGGTACATAGAGCACAGACCTCCTCGAGCCCCTGCTCCTTGAGTGCCTCGATGGCAGCGACTCCCAGACGGCTGGCGAGGATGCGGTCACGGGCTGAGGGCGAGCCGCCGCGCTGGAGATGACCGAGAATAGTAACGCGTGTGGAATACTCAGGGTGCTCTTTCTCAATCATGGCAGCCACAGCATTAGCTCCTCCTTCCACCGCATGCTCCTGAACGATGAGCTGCCGCTGACCATCGGCGGCGGTATCGGTCAGAGCCGTCTGTGTATGCTGATGCTGGGCTGCGCCCATATCGGTGAAGTCCAGTCCAGCGTTTGGGATCAGGACACCATGGACGCTTGCGAAAAGGCAGGCATCCCCCTTCTGTAAATACTTACCGGGTACGCATGTTCTTTGCGTACCCGGCTTTTTTACCAGCCTGTTGACATTGTAAACACCATATGGTATGATGTGTTTACAATGTAAACACAAG
>CANBEE010000242.1 GCA_947367415.1 uncultured Bacteroidales bacterium | reverse complement strand
ATTTTACAACCGTTGTTACCGAAGCTGTCGGCGGCACAGGCGGTGGTCTTTTTGCAGCAATTGTTGCTACGGTTTTCGCTTATGAGGGTTGGATAGTAGCCACCTCTATAAATGCCGAGCTTAAAAACCCAAAGAAAAACTTGCCTATTGCTTTAATAGTTGGCTCGCTTATTGTTGTTGCCGCGTATGTTCTTTATTACATAGGTGTTGCAGGCGGTGCCACAAATGCAGTTTTAATCAAAGAGGGTGCAACCACCGCTTTTTCTAATATTTTTGGCGGCGTTGGCGCTTCTCGATAGAGAAATGGATAGCTGCCATATTAGCAAATTGTCCCCTTTGACATTGTAAGCGGAGGCACCTGTAGCGAGTAGGAAAAAGCAGTTGCACTATCTGCCCGAACTTCTGTATATCGTGTTGCAAATCGTTCTGCGGGTTGGTTGTATCCAGCTCACTGAGTCCGAAGTCAATGAGCTTGACATTCTGCCCGTTGCGGGTAATGAGGATATTGCTACTCTTGAGGTCGTGGTGCACCAATTGGAGCGAATGGATATACTCCAAGGCATCCAGCAGTTGCATCATCACGCGCTGGCGTCCCGCATGAGAAGGGTTGGTACTCAGCCACTCCGCCAATGTCATTCCGTCCACACGGTTTACCTCTGTATTCAGCAATCCGCCTTTCGAAAGTTCAGCCAGAATATTCAGGATACCACCGGCACGGTTCACATCCTGTATATGGTACTTCTGGGTATTCGGTGCCACCTTGCACAGACAAGGTACCTTACGAGAGAGCATATCAATATCGTCCATCGTAAAGTTTACTCCCGCTTCATGAGCGATAGCCAACAGATGCAGTACAGTATTGGTAGAGCCCCCCATGGCAATATCCAGTGTCATGGCATTGAGGAACGCTTCACGAGTAGCAATACTCTTAGGCAATACACTCTCATCACCTTCTTCGTAATACTTATAGGCATTCTTCACAATCAGGGCTGCCGCATCCTTGAAGAGTTGGGCACGGTTGGCATGAGTAGCCAGAACAGTTCCGTTACCCGGAAGTCCCAATCCAATGGCTTCGTTCAGACAATTCATGGAATTGGCGGTAAACATACCCGAGCAACATCCGCATCCCGGACAAGCGTGATTCTCTATCTGAGCTACATCCTCATCGCTCACCGATGCATCGGCACTCTTAATCATGGCATCAATCAAATCGAGATGCTGTCCTTTCCACTCACCTGCTTCCATTGGACCTCCTGATACAAAGACTGTAGGGATGTTCAATCGCATGGATGCCATCAGCATACCTGGAGTAATCTTGTCGCAATTTGAGATGCAAACCATCGCATCTGCCTTGTGGGCATTAACCATATATTCCACAGAATCGGCAATGATGTCACGACTTGGCAAAGAATAGAGCATACCATCATGGCCCATGGCTATACCGTCGTCGATGGCTATGGTGTTAAACTCTGCGGCATAGCATCCTAGATCCTCGATTTCGCGTTTTACGATTTGCCCGATTTCGTGCAGATGAGTGTGGCCCGGTACAAACTGGGTGAACGAGTTGGCGATGGCAATGATAGGCTTGCCCATCATCTCACGTTTCATGCCGTTGGCAATCCACAGGGCACGGGCACCCGACATGCGGCGGCCCTCGGTGCTGGTAGCGCTTCTAAGTGCGTGTTTCATATCTTTTATTTTGTTTTTACAATTTATTTGTGATTAATCATAATGGGTTGCAAAAGTATATAGAAAATCCCGTTCGCACCAATGATTTGTCATCTTTTTCCATGGTTTGAACGATTTTTTGCTTAATGCCAGCTACGCAAGGAATCGCAATTAGGCAGAAAGCGCCATCTTAAGGTGCACTCCGTATATTTTCAAGCCTAATTGGCATTTGAATCAGCCTAAATGCTTGAATATAGAGAGAGAATTTTGATATGTTTGCTCAGCTATATCCTGCACGGAGGTTGCATATATCTCTGATAGCTTCTCTATTACCCGTATGACGTACGCACTCTCATTGCGCTTGCCACGATATGGAGTAGGAGCAAGATAGGGAGAATCTGTCTCCACGACAATACGGGAAAGGGGCACTTCGCGAAGTGCCTCTGGAAGCGTCGACTTCTTAAAAGTAACAACACCATTGATACCCAGCATAAAGCCGGGGAATTCAAGCAAAGCATGAGCCTCATCTGCCGTGCCGGTAAAGCTATGAAAAACGCCACGGATTGGAGCATCCTTATAATGAGAGAAAAGGGCGTACAGTTCAGGGAAAGCCTCACGGGAATGAATTACAAGAGGCAAATCATACTCGAGTGCCCAAGCAACCTGTTCGTCGAGAGCCGACAGCTGTTCCATCTTGTAAGTCTTGTCCCAATACAAGTCAAGTCCAACCTCACCGATGGCTATAAAAGGATGCGCGTCCAGCAACGGTTTCAATGACTTTAATGCATCCAGATAACAGGCATCAACCTCAGTAGGATGAAGCCCTATCATAGGGAAACAAAAGCCAGGATATTCTTCACACACACGCAACATTGGGGCTACAGAAGCCACATCTATGTTAGGCATGAGGATATGAGTAATACCAACTTCACGCGCCCGAAGCATCACTTCGGCGCGGTCGGCATTAAAGTCTTCGACAAAAAGGTGGCTATGGGTGTCAATAACCTTATACATCACGTTCCATGAGGTTGGCCATGAATTCGCGCAGCACCGACTTCTTCTCTTCGCTTACACTGAGTGCCTCGAGAGATGCTAACGCCTTGCGATAATAACGATCCTCAATAGCGCGGCTCATCGCAGGAAGGCCCACCTTATTATATACATCAGTTACAGCAGCCACCTTCTCTTCAGGGTTGTAGTCGGACACTGCAGCCCAATGGTCAAGTATCGCACGTTGATCCTTGTCGGCCAAACGAAGTGCATTGATATAGAGGTAGGTCTTCTTGTTGCAAAGAATGTCACCTCCTATCTTCTTTCCAAACACTTTAGGATCGCCATAAACATCAAGATAGTCATCGCGGAGCTGGAAAGCAAGGCCAATACTCTCGCCCAAGCGATAGAGATGTTCGGCATCTTCCTTAGAGGCGCCACCAAGAATAGCGCCAATCTTGAGTGCACAAGCAAGAAGCACGGAGGTCTTGAGGCGAATCATCTCAATATATTCTTCTTCGGCCACATCGTCACGAGACTCAAAATCCATATCATACTGCTGACCCTCGGCTATCTCAATGGAAGTACGGTGAAATGTACCCATCACCTCTCTGAAATACTCGTCATCGACACGCGACATATATACATCGGCCAATGTAAGCATGACATCACCAGAAAGAATAGCGGTATTGGCATCCCAACGCTTATGCACGGTCGGTTTTCCGCGACGCACGTCGGCGTTGTCCATCAGGTCATCGTGCAGAAGCGTAAAATTATGATAAATCTCAAGCGCCAGAGCAGGATCGAGAATCTTTTCCACATCATCACGATACATATTATATGCCATCAGCATCATGGCTGGGCGTATACGCTTACCGCCAAGCGAGAGGATATACTTAACCGGCTCGTACAGGTTCATGGGTTCATGCGCGTAGTCAAGTGTCTCAATATGGGCATTGACCTTCTCTAATAGTATAGGAAACGATAATGGCATAATGTATAGTTATTAAATGTTTGCCGATCTTGTTGCAAGAAAGACAAAGTGGTATGGATTCTGATTAATATAATAAAAAGAAAAGAGGCTACATGACGCAGCCTCTTTTGTATTGGATTGAGATTAGTTGCTCAAACGGAATGTTACAGGCAGCGTGAAACGTACACGCACCTTCTTACCG
>CANBEE010000241.1 GCA_947367415.1 uncultured Bacteroidales bacterium | reverse complement strand
ATAGTGGTTAATAAGACCGATAAGGATGCTCTGGCTCTGAGGGAACATTCCAAAACCTGACTCGAGAACCTGAAGCGCAGACTCTGAATTACCGAGGTTCTTGTGCACATCAGCAAGCTTTGCGAACACCTCACCATCATCATAATAATAGTTGTTCTCAAGGCACTTCTCAAAATGAACCTTTGCAGTCTCATAATCCTTTGATACCCACGCTGTGAAACCTGCGTTGTAGAGCGAGTTTGTATCAAGCTGTGAGAGAGGAGCTGTAGCCATAGCGTCAGCTGCAAGAGCAAAGTAGCGGCTTGCCTGAGCGAGGTCTCCCAACTGATATGCGTTGTAAGCGTCCTCGTGTGTTGTCAATTATACGTGAACGACTTCAACGTAAACCCTCTGATGGTGATATATTCATTCTTATGTCTAAGGATCGTAAGATAGTGCGTATGTTCAGTTTTGACAAGTGTTCCTATAGCCTGTTTGAGCGGAAATTTGTACACGGCTATCAGTTCATGAAGATAGTTAAGGAGGGTAATGAGACTACTTATCGGATAGATTGGAAGGATGCAGTCCTTTTGCTTGAAAATCCAATAATTAAGTCTTTGAATATTAGATAAATAAATTAAGTTTCTCTTGTCTATTTCAGGAATTTTCCGTATCTTTACATTGTCTGAATAAGTGGTTTGGATATGGTCAAATTATCGGAAATAGTCAATCAAAAGCACGAGCTGCTGATGCGGGAGACTTTCTCGCGTCCGGTTCTAAACCGCAGTGAGGATATGTCCGAAGATCAGAAAGACCGCTATATCGACTATTTGGCTGACCGTGTCACCAATCTTGACTTGGACAATCGTGCTATGGGACTTGTTCTGGAGGATTTCTTGAAGGCTCAGCAGCAGTTGCAAGAGGAAATGGCAGCTTTGCGTTCAGGTCAAGAAAAACTGCAGTCTCAGCTGATTGAGGAGACCCGCAAGCGTAAGGCTGCAGAGCGTAAATCCCAACGTCTTGACGAATGCTTGAAACAAGCCAATGCCGACCGTTTCGGTGACAAGCGTCAGAAGGTCAAGAAAGAACAGGGTAAAGGAGAGGAACCAGACCGTAATAAGGAAAAGGACGATTTTGATGGTACTGATGATACCCTTCGTACCGCACGTAACGGCGATGGGCTTTCATCTCCTTTTTAACTTCCTTATCTACTTGGGGACGTGAATCGCGCGTCGCACCATCCCCACCTTGCTGCCATACACGGCGACGGCCAAAGCGAAATAGACACCAGCCTGCAGCCACAGGGTGGCCAGCTCGGGGATAATATCGGGGAGCGAGGCGCCCATGGCACTCAGCTTGACGTAGGCCAGGAGTGCAGGCGCGGCAGGGACAACATAGTGGACGGCACGCCAATACCAAGGCATCAGCTCCAAAGGGAACGATACACCGGAGAGGAAGATGAGCCCTATGGAGAAGAAGGCGATGAGGAGGATGGGAGCCTCGGGGTCGGCATACCATCGCGACAGGGCAAGCCCCAAGAAGGAGGTACCGAGGATATAAGGCACTATCAACACCACCAAGCTAATACCCGAAGCGGCATGTGGAATGTCGAAGATTAGTGGGAGGAAACCCGTCAGGAAGAAAGCGAACACCGCATAGAGCATACCATATGTTAGGCTCTTGCCACACACGAGCGCAAGGGCTACATGCCAGCGGCTGCCACGCATACGAGCATAGGGGCGCAACCGCTGCTCGCGACACTCACTGCCAGCCATCATGGCCACGAGCATCATCAGCGTCTGGAAGATAATGATCATGAGCACCGAGGGAATGAGGTAGATGCCATACCCCTCGGTAGGGTTGTAGAGCGCCGTGCCCACCACCTCGACGGCACTCTGCGTAGCCACAGCAGCCAGCCCCTGCAGGGAGAGCAGGGGGAGCAGCCGTGTGCGGTATTCGCCGTCCATGGCCTCCATCACCAGAAGGTTGGCCTTCTCCAAGGATTCGTAGTTGAGAAAAGCATCCGTGGCGGCATAGAAGGGGTATACCGACGGAAGGCCTTCGTAGAAGAGAGTCTCGAAATCGTCGGGCAGGTAGAGGATACCGAAGACCTTGCCCTGCGTCATCAGCTGCCGAGCAGCATCCATGTCGGGCAGTTCACAGGCGACCTCGGCCTCGGGCGTGGCGTCGAACCAGCGCACATACTGGCGGCTGAGCGAGGAGCATGAATGGTCGACCACAGCCACCGGCACATCGCGCACCACATTGGGAGCATACATATAATTATATAGCAGTCCGTAGACAAGCACGCCACCCACGAGCACCAGCAGCACGGAGTAGCTGTGCCCGATGGCACACAGCTCGCGCCATGCCACCCTGAGGCAAAGGGGAAGGTCAGTCCAACGTATCATAGCGACGTCGTATTAGGATGCATTTCAATCGGGGAAGTAGCAGCAGGGCTATCAGAGGATACAGACATAGCACGGCCAACGAGAGATAACAGGCGGAGAAGCCACCGTCAAAATAGACTATCTGCTGCATGGCTACCGTGAAGTGACGCACAGGGAAGAGCACAGCCGCATACTGCACGATGGGCGACATGGCAGGCAGGGGGAAGGTGAGTCCCGAGAGTGTAGCGCCCAGCGACCCCACCATGGAGACGATGCTGATGACAAACGAGAGAGCCGGAATCAGCGCATAGAGCAGCACAGCCACGCTCTGGGTGGCCACGACGAAGAACACGCTGAGCTGGGCAAATAGCGCCATATCGCCCGTAAAAGGGATGTCAACAAAGCGGAAGAACACCACATTGGCCAACAACGCCTCGGCAATGAACAGCAGCGTATAGGGCAGCAGCTTGCCCGCGACAGCACGAAGGATATTGCCCTCGGCAGCTTCAAGCCACGCGCCACCTGTACCATCTTTACCCTCAATGCCGATGGCATAGAGCGTCACCAGTAACACCAGTATCTGGAACATGATGTAGAAGATGGGTAGCGTGAGGTACACGGAGTAGTTGAGCGAGGGGTTATACAGGGCATGGTCATCGCTTGTCATGGGCAGGAGGAATGTCTCGATACCCTCCTCGGTGGCTCCCAGCGTGACCGCCTCAACCACGATAGGAGCCATACGCACCGGAAGGAGAGCCTGTTCGAAAGCGCTCATCACCTCGCCCCCTACTGCCAATAGGGCATAGTGGTAGTAGTAGTTGAGCGTAGCCCCATCGCCACGCACCATATCGGCCTCGAAGTCGGTAGGGATAGAAAGGTAGCCGTATATCTCCTTGCGCTGCACCGCCGCCCTTGCCAACGCATCATCGGCATAGTGGCAACACACATCGAACGTAGACACTGCCGACACCGAGCGCACCACCTCACGCGAAGCCGCCGTATTGTCGGCATCGACCACCCCGACGGGGATATGCTCCATCTGTCCCGAACCGAAAATGGTGGCCATAAAGCCTATCAGGAAGAGCGGGAGCACCACTGCTGCACCTATATATATACGACGCGAGGTCATAAGATGCAGTTCGCGGAGGAGCAGCGCTTTCATAATTATAACTGCTTTCACATTTAAGAATGAAGCGAAAGCAGCACCGTCATCCCCGGCCTCATCCCCTCAACGGGTGTTGTGGGGCGCAGGCGCACCTCGAACGTACGCATGTCGTAGCTACCCGCCTGCTTGGTCGACTTCCAGGTGGCGAAGCTGCCAAGCGGACTGATGTAGTAGACCTCGAGAGACACATCGTCGCGAGCAAGGGCAGGCACACGGACAGCAAAGCGCTTGCCCATGCGAAAATGAGGCATCAGGTCCTCGCGCACGTTGAACACCACGTAGCTATCGTCGAGTACCACGAGGCTCATGATGGGCGCT
>CANBEE010000240.1 GCA_947367415.1 uncultured Bacteroidales bacterium | reverse complement strand
AACGCCATCGTTGCAGCGCTCTGCGCTGCCAATATAAAGCTGCGCCAATGCCAACCGATTTATGAACTTTCGCCATATAGGGGACTCGGAAAATCTGGTGGGTGGCGGATGTGGGAATTGGTATTTCGTTCGATTTAGCTTCGCTTTCTTCCTTTTCGCTCGCTGCAAGAACCCCAAGCAAGCTTGGTTCTCGCTCGCTCATGCGTCGGTTGCACAATGCTTGCGCTCGACTTGTTCGAGAACCTCTAACTCACTGCGTGAGCAGAAATTAGGCTGCACCTCGGAAAAAATCAAATAAAATTTAACTACGTTGAATTTCGGCCTCGCTCAATAAAGAAAAAACAAGCTTTTTCTCTATTTTCGCTCGTTGAAATTTGTTTTTTCACTCGGTTTGCACTACCTTTGCAGCCGATTTCAAAAATATATTTATTAATTAACAAAAAAGAGTATGAATCAGTACGAAACCGTTTTCATTTTGACTCCCGTTTTATCTGATGTTCAGGTAAAGGAAGCGGTCGAAAAGTTCAAAGGTATTCTTACCGCTGCTGGCGCTGAGATTATCAATGAAGAGAATTGGGGTATGAAGAAATTGGCATACCAGATTGAGAAAAAGTCAACCGGATTTTATCAGTTGCTCGAGTTCAAGGCTGAGCCTACAGTAATCGAGAAGCTGGAGTTGAACTTCCGTCGTGACGAGCGCGTAATCCGTTACATCACTGTTAAGCTTGACAAGTATGCAGCTGAGTACGCCGCTAAGAGAAAGAGTGTTAAACAAGCTAAAGCAGAGGAGGCATAATCATGGCACAGCAGAATGGTGAAATCCGTTACTTAACTCCCCCTACCGTAGACGTTAAGAAGAAGAAATACTGCCGTTTCAAGAAGAGCGGTATCAAGTATGTTGACTACAAGGATCCCGAGTTCTTGAAGAAGTTCTTGAACGAGCAGGGTAAGATCCTTCCCCGTCGCATCACCGGTACTTCTTTGAAGTATCAGCGTCGTGTGGCTCAGGCTGTAAAGCGTGCACGCCACTTGGCATTGCTCCCATTTGTAACTGATATGATGAAATAATTAAAAGGAGGAACAAGACATGGAACTTATTTTGATTGAAGACGTAGCAGGTTTGGGCTACAAGAACGACATCGTTTCAGTGAAGAAGGGCTATGGCCGTAACTATCTCATCCCCCAAGGCAAGGCAGTGATCGCTTCTGAGAGCGCTCGCAAGGTATTGGCTGAGAACTTGAAGCAGCGTGCTCACAAGCTCGCTAAGATCAAGGCTGACGCTGAGGAATTGGCTGCTAAGCTCGCTCCCGTTGCATTGACCATCGCTACTAAGGTAAGCGCTACAGGTACTATCTTCGGTGCTGTAGGCAACATCCAGATTGCTGAGGCATTGGCTAAGCTTGGTTTCGAGATCGACCGCAAGACTATCGTTGTTAAGGATACCGTTAAGGAAGTGGGTTCTTATACCGCTACTGTAAAGCTCCACAAGGAGGTTTCTGTAGAGATTCCTTTCGAGGTTGTTGCTGAAGAGGCTTAATAACAACAAACACGAATATGAGAGAGAGGATGTGCCGATGGCACATCCTCTCTTGTTTTGCGGAGAATCCTAACTCAACGTGAGTTCGATATAAGAAGCAAGAGCCACATCAGCACTTGGTCTTCAGCAGCTCCTCCAGACGGAACATCTCGTCGCGGTACTGGGCTGCCTCGGCAAAGTTGAGCTGCTTGGCAGCCTCCTGCATAAGCTTGCGTGTACGGGCAATGCTCTTCTCCAACTGACTACGCGACATGTATTCCACGATGGGGTCAGCGGCTTTTCCCAATTGAGAATTGACAGTTGACAATTGATAATTATGGCTACTTTCGTTGTTGGGAATGGTAGAGTCCATTGTCAATTGTCCATTGTCAATTGTCAATTGATTCCTGATTTCTTTCTGTATCTGCTTCGGCGTGATACCGTGGGCCTCGTTGTAGGCGAGCTGCTTCTCGCGGCGGCGGTTGGTCTCGTTGATGGTCTTCTCCATGCTCTCCGTAATCTTGTCGGCATACATGATGACGCGGCCATTGACGTTACGGGCAGCACGACCTGCCGTCTGTGTCAGTGAGCGATGGTTGCGTAGGAATCCCTCCTTGTCGGCATCAAGGATAGCCACGAGAGACACTTCGGGGAGGTCGAGACCTTCGCGCAAGAGGTTCACGCCGACAAGCACGTCGTACTCACCACGGCGCAGGGCATTCATTATCTCCACACGCTCCATGGTGTCTACATCGCTATGGATATAGTTGCAGCGCACCTGGTGATTGAGCAGGTATTCCGTAAGCTCCTCGGCCATGCGTTTGGTGAGGGTGACTACCAGTGTACGTTCGTCGCGCTCGGCACGCACCAGTATCTCCTCCATGAGGTCGTCAATTTGGTTGAGGCTGGGGCGAACGTCGATAATAGGGTCGAGCAATCCCGTAGGACGAATCACCTGTTCCACGACAACTCCCTCGCTCTGCACCAGTTCATAGTCGGCAGGGGTGGCACTGACGTAGATGATTTGGTTTGTCATCTCCTGGAACTCCTCGAACTTGAGGGGACGGTTGTCCATGGCCGCCGGCAGACGGAAGCCATACTCCACGAGGTTGATCTTGCGGGCACGGTCGCCACCATACATGGCATGTATCTGCGGCACACTCACATGGCTCTCGTCGATGACCATTAGGTAGTCCTTCGGGAAGAAGTCGAGCAGGCAGTAGGGACGTGTGCCGGCTTCGCGTCCGTCAAAGTAGCGCGAGTAGTTCTCTATGCCCGAGCAGTGGCCCAGCTCGCGCAGCATCTCCATATCATAGGTTACGCGTTCGTGGAGGCGCTTGGCCTCCAAGGGCTTGCCTATCTCACGGAAGTACTCGACCTGACGGGCGAGGTCGTCCTCAATCTGATAGATGGCCTGCAGCGTGCTCTCCTTGCTGGTCATGAAGAGGTTGGCGGGGTATATCTTGTAGGCGTCGTATGAGTGCATGCGTATGCCACTCACGGGGTCAATCTCCTCGATGGCATCTATCTCATCGTCCCAGAACTGTATGCGCAGTGCATCATCGGCGTAGGCCAGGTATATATCCACCGTGTCGCCCTTGACACGGAAGTTGCCACGCCCAGGGTCAAGGTCGTTGCGCACGTAGAGGCTGTCGACCAAGCGACGCAGCAGCACGTTGCGGTCGAGCTTCATGCCCACGTGTACCTCAATCATGCTGTTGTAGAACTCGGCAGGATTGCCCATACCATATATACAGGAGACCGACGACACCACAATCACATCCTTGCGCCCCGAGAGCAGGGCCGAGGTGGCACGCAGGCGCAGCTTGTCAATCTCGTCGTTGATGGCAAGGTCCTTCTCTATATAAGTATCGGTAGAGGGTATGTATGCCTCGGGCTGGTAGTAGTCGTAGTAGGAGACGTAGTACTCCACAGCGTTGTTGGGGAAGAAGCTCTTCATCTCGCTGTAGAGCTGCGCGGCCAGGGTCTTGTTGTGGCTCAATATAAGCGTAGGTCTGTTGACATTCTTGATGATATTGGCAATGGTGAACGTCTTGCCCGAACCCGTCACACCAAGCAGGGTCTGTGCGGGCACACCGCTCAGCACTCCTTCGGTGAGCTGTGCGATGGCTTCGGGCTGATCGCCCATGGGCTGATAATCAGATACAAGTTCAAAGTCCATAATACCAATATTTAAGTACAAAAGTACGTAATTCTTTTCTATAATGTAAATTTTACACCCGTTTTGTTGTTTTATTTATTTTTTTACCTACATTTGTAACGAATTATAACAGAACAACTCTTATATTAATATTAATTTAAAAAGCTTATGAAGAACTTTACTCTCA
>CANBEE010000239.1 GCA_947367415.1 uncultured Bacteroidales bacterium | reverse complement strand
TTTGTTTGGCTTAAACTTACTTTCGGTGCAACAAAACGAATAGGAAGACTGAAATTTTCTTTCACAGGTATTTCTCCTACTAAGGCATTTGTCCATTTAGGCATTAATTTAACCACTCGTAAAGCTTCTGCATCCAAATAGGGATTAATTGACCTTATAACTTTTGCATCAACAATACTTCCCACTTCATCAACGACAAAGCTTACTATCACACGCCCCTCGGCACCATTTGCTTCAGCGGGGTACACAACGTTTTCTTTCAAGAACTTATTCATTTCGGCAACGCCACCAGGAAACGTTGCTGATCTAAGCTCTTGTGAGTAAGATTTTACACAAAACACAAATGTAAATAGTGTTAATATCGGAACTCTTGAAATGCTGATAAATAATTTCATAAACTAAGCACAGATTATATATTTCTTCGACAAAGATATGGCGTTTTATAAAAAAAACAAAAAATATTGTATGGGAATTTATGTTATCTAGGAATCCCCCTCGATCCGGAGGTTACCGCAACTCATAACTTTTTACGCTTGTATTTTGCTCATTACGAAAAATAATTCCCCAAACACATGACAATCGCTATACCTATATGATTAGCATCGCATCGTGGGCGGATTCTTGTATCGTGCCTTGCTTCATAATGATAGTGTTTATATCTGCAAAGATAGTGCAAGGCGAGCGAAAGTCTAAAACTCACTTGCGAGACCTATTTGATAAATTTTGATTCACCCTCTATTTGCTGCATGGAGATAAAAGGCTGTAAAAAGGGTGTAATTTGCAAGGAGGTTTTTAATTGATGTCATTAAAATTGCGCATCTCGAATATTTTAGCTAATTTTGCGGCTTATTGTATGTTGGCTGCAAAATGTCTTGTTTTCGGCCTATATATAAATAAGGTATACAAAGAACAAAAATAAAAATATAGGACAATGATTAAGATTACCTTTCCTGATGGCTCGGTAAGAGAGTTTGAAGCTGGCGTTACCGGCTTGCAGATTGCCGAGAGTATCAGTAGCCGTCTGGCACAGGATGTGCTGGCCTGCAGCGTGAATGATGAAATTGTGGAGCTCAACCGCCCCATCCATGAGGATGCTACCATCCGCTTGCACAAGTGGGATGATGAGCAGGCTAAGCATGCCTTCTGGCATACTTCGGCTCACCTCTTGGCCGAGGCTTTGCAGGAGCTCTATCCGAATATCCAGTTTGGTATCGGTCCCGCTATCGAGAACGGATTCTACTATGACGTGGATCCGGGCGAGGGCGTGACCATCAAGGAGAGCGACCTTGAGGCTATCGAGAAGAAGATGGCCGAGCTGGTTGCCAAGAATGAGAATGTAGTGCGCAACGAGATCTCCAAGGCCGAGGTGCTGAAGATGTTCGGCGACCGTGGCGAGACCTATAAGTGCGAACTCATCTCGGAGCTTGAGGATGGTACCATCACCACTTACACTCAGGGCGCGTTTACCGACCTCTGCCGTGGACCGCACTTGGTGTCTACCGCTCCCATCAAGGCTATCAAGCTGACCTCTGTGGCCGGTGCCTACTGGCGTGGCGACGAGAACCGCAAGATGATGACCCGTATCTATGGTATCAGCTTTCCCAAGAAGAAGATGCTCGATGAGTATCTGGTGATGATGGAGGAGGCCAAGAAGCGCGACCACCGCAAGATTGGTAAGGAACTTGAGCTCTTCATGTTTACCGAGATGGTGGGCAAGGGCTTGCCTATGTGGTTGCCTCGCGGTACCGCTCTACGTCTGCGCTTGGAGGATTTCTTGAAGCGCATCCAGAAGCGTTTCGGTTACCAGCAGGTGATGACTCCGCATATTGGTAATAAGCAGCTCTATGTGACTTCTGGTCACTGGGATCACTATGGCAAGGACAGCTTCCAGCCCATCACTACTCCTGAGGAGGGTGAGATGTATTTACTGAAACCGATGAACTGCCCCCACCACTGTATGATTTACAAGTGGCAGCCCCGCTCATACAAGGACCTGCCTTTGCGCTTGGCCGAGTTCGGTACCGTATATCGCTATGAGCAGAGTGGTGAGCTTCACGGCTTGACCCGTGTGCGCAGCTTCACTCAGGACGATGCTCACATCTTCTGCCGCCCCGACCAGGTGAAGGAGGAGTTCATCCGCGTAATGGAGATTATCCAGATTATCTTCAAGGCACTCAACTTTGAAAACTATGAGGCTCAGATTTCATTGCGCGACCCCAACAATACCACCAAGTATGTAGGTTCTGACGAGAACTGGGCACGTGCCGAGCAGGCTATCGTGGAGGCTTGCGAGGAGAAGGGTCTGAAGGCTCGCGTAGAGACTGGCGAGGCAGCTTTCTATGGTCCCAAGCTCGACTTCATGGTGAAGGACGCTATCGGCCGTCGTTGGCAGTTGGGTACCATTCAGGTAGACTACAACTTGCCCGAGCGCTTCCAGTTGGAGTATACCGGTTCGGACAACCAGAAGTATCGTCCCGTAATGATTCACCGTGCCCCCTTCGGCTCAATGGAACGTTTCGTGGCAGTGCTCATCGAGCACACTGGCGGTAAGTTCCCCTTGTGGCTCACCCCCGACCAAGTGGCTATCTTGCCTATCTCGGAGAAGTTCAACGACTATGCCGAGCAGGTGAAGAAGGAACTTGAGCAGTACGACGTACGTTGCATCATCGATGACCGCAACGAGAAGATTGGCCGTAAGATTCGCGACAACGAAGTGAAACATATTCCTTATATGTTGGTTGTCGGTGAAAAAGAGCAGGCCGAGGGTACAGTTACTGTACGTAGACAGGGCGGAATTAACGAAGGAAGCCTAAAAATTGAAGATTTTGGTAAAAAAATCGAAGAAGAAGTTAATAATATGATAAATAAATGGTAACTTTGCGCCCGCATTTAACAATGTGGCGGCAAAAATGCCGTTTTGTGGCGTTTGATACAGAACAAAAAGGATTAATAACCATTAAAAAAGACAGCAGAACAAACAAATTCATCTGAATGAAAAAAGACAATTTAAAAGGCCAACACCGTGTCAATGAACAGATACGAGCCAAAGAAGTCCGAATTGTCGGTGAAAACATTGAACCTACCGTAGTGTCAATCCATGAAGCACTAAGAATAGCCGAAGAGAACGAGGCTGACTTGGTAGAAATTTCACCGAACGCCGTTCCGCCTGTTTGCAGAATTATTGATTACTCAAAGTTCTTGTATCAGCTGAAGAAGAAACAGAAGGAGATGAAGGCCAAGCAAGTGAAGGTTGACGTTAAGGAAATCCGCTTCGGCCCTCAGACTGACGACCACGACTACAACTTCAAGCTTAAGCATGCCATTGGCTTCCTTAAGGATGGAGATAAGGTTAAGGCATATGTGTTCTTCAAAGGACGCTCAATCCTCTTCAAAGAGCAGGGCGAGGTGCTGTTGCTGCGTTTTGCCAACGACCTCGAGGAGTATGGTAAGGTAGACCAGATGCCTGTACTCGAAGGAAAGCGTATGACCATCTTCATTTCACCGAAGAAGGCCGCCGCTCCCAAGAAAGAAAAGCCTGCTGCTCCCAAAGCAGAAGAGTAAGAAAGAAAAAAGCGGCTGCGTGCCGGTATAGTACGCACCGTTTATATATTAATAATTAATTAACAATTAACAAACATGCCAAAAGTTAAGACTAATTCCGGTTCAAAGAAGCGTTTTACACTCACCGGAACAGGTAAAATCAAGAGAAAACACGCTTACCACAGTCACATCTTGACAAAGAAGACTAAGAAGCAGAAGCGCAACCTCGACCACTTCACACTCGTGCACAGCGCAAACGTGAATTCAGTTAAGGAACTTCTCTGCTTGAAGTAATCTAAAACGTTAAGCGAGTTAATCTAACAAAAATTATTAAT
>CANBEE010000238.1 GCA_947367415.1 uncultured Bacteroidales bacterium | reverse complement strand
GTTTATAGAGGGGGTGCCTCGAAGAGGCAGGGGCGTTATAAGCGTAGCGCGTAGGAAAAGGTGTTCTATTATTAACACTCCGCACTTCGTTTGGAACTCCCTCCGCCCTACGGGCTCGTCCCTCTATAAACAGAGGGACAGTTAGTTAGACGCTTTCATTTAATAGTTTCTTATATCTGACTCTGGTTATCTTAATGTCGTTATTTCTCTAACTTCCAACCGCAATCGCCGTGGTATATCATCTGACGGGTCATGCCGCCATCGATGCAGATGTTCTCGCCCGTGATGAAGCCAGCCCGGTCGCTACAGAGGAATAGCACCATATGGGCAATGTCCATGGGGTTGCCCACGCGGCCGGCAGGTTGTTGCGTGGCATCGGGACCTTCGTACACGGTGTAGGCCGTGTCTATCCATCCGGGAGAGATGGAGTTGACCCTTGCTCGTCCCGCCAGGCTCACGGCCAAGGCGTGGGTGAGTGCGGCGATGCCTCCCTTGGCGGCCGTGTAGCTCTCGGTCTGCGGCTGGCTCATGCGGTCGCGCGAGGAGGAGATGTTGATGATGGAGGCGCCCTCGGACAAGTGGTCCTTCAGTAGTTTCACCAGATAGAAGGGGGCGGTGACGCCCACACTCAGGGCATACTGGAACTCCTCGTAGGAGCACTCATCAATCCCCTTCATCAGTGGCAAGGCATTATTGATGATGACATCCACTTTCTCATGCTTGCTCAGCACCTCGGCGGCAAAGGCCTCCAACACCTCTTTATTGGAGATGTCCCCCACGAAGTGCTCTCCTTCCTGCTTGTCAATCACATACACTACGGCTCCCTGCTTGCGAAACTCATCGGCAATGCATCGGCCTATTCCGTTGGCACCACCGGTTACTACGACCACTTTATCTTTAAACATAACTCTATCTTATTCACGACTTTATATAGATAAAAATGATTGCCGTAAAGGCCTCAAAGAAAGAATCAGAGCGGTAAGAGGGGCGTTAGCTATGTCAATATAGGTGAGTGTGAACTGCCTATGATTTCACGAAAAGCCTTATCAATCCTTCAGATAATAGTCAACGCTAGTAACTACGCGTACATTCTTCATATAGGGAGTGTTGCTGTCGCGATCGGTGATGGAGAACTGGCCTTGGGTAGCTCGCTTTATTTTGCCTAGCTTGCTATCGCTGTCGGCGGCAAACTTCTCGGCCGTTTCACGAGCATTCTTGGTGGCAATCTCTATCATCTCGGGCTTAATATTATTGAGTCCTGTGAAAGAGTATACGGTTTGGTATTCCCAATTGTTGGTGGTGGCTATACCCTTCTGCAAGAGTTCGCCCTGCTGTGACTGAAGTTCCACAATCGTATCGACCTTATCGGTACATACCGTTACTACAGAGGTAATAATATAGTTGTACTGGTTCTGACTACCGCTCCATTCGGTACGTGTATCCACGACCTTGGGGGCCGATACAGTAATCTCGTCCTCGTTCATCCCTGCAGCCTTAAGGAAGTCGATAATGATGCGGTTCTTCTGCTCTATGGTGACGTAAAGTTGCTGAAGGTCGTCGCCACCCACCTTATAGGCAAATGGACAAATCACCTTATCGGCTTTCACCTCGCGTTCGCAAAGTCCCTTTACTGACACTATACGATCGTCGGCACGACTAGCCTTGATGGCATTGCCCAGCAATATGGCACCAACGATGAGTCCAATCATCAGGCAGCAACCCAAACCTTCGTTGTCAACATTGATTAACTTATTGTTTTTCTTGTTTTCTTCCATGATTGTAATGTTTTATATGACAATACTCTATATCCAACAAACCACTATTGACAAAGTTTACCGTCTATTGCCATTAAACTGGCAGCATATTAATCCAGCTTCAGCACGGCAAGGAAGGCTTTCTGCGGCACCTCTACGTTGCCAATCTGCTTCATGCGTTTCTTACCCTTTTTCTGTTTCTCGAGCAGCTTGCGCTTACGCGACACGTCGCCACCATAACACTTGGCCGTAACGTCCTTACGTACCTGCTTCACGGTTTCTCGAGCGATAATCTTACCTCCGATGGCAGCCTGGATAGCGATGTCGAACTGCTGGCGCGGTATGAGTTCCTTAAGTTTCTCGCACATACGACGGCCAAAGTCATAGGCATTATCGATATGGGTCAAGGTAGAGAGGGCATCCACAGGTTCGCCATTGAGGAGGATATCAAGCTTGACCAACTTCGAAGGACGATAACCTGCAGGATGGTAGTCAAACGAAGCATAGCCCTTAGATATACTCTTGAGCTTGTCGTAGAAGTCAATCACAATCTCACCCAGCGGCATCAGATAGTGTATCTCCACGCGGTTGCCCGAGATATACTCCTGTTTAACTAGTTCGCCACGCTTACCGAGACATAGGGTCATGATGGGGCCAATATAATCGGTAGTCGTGATGACCGAAGCCTTGATGTAGGGTTCCTCAATATGGTCGATAAGTGTAGCATCGGGCATGCCACCAGGATTGTGTACCTCGATACACTCGCCGTGCTTGTCGTACACATTATAAGATACGTTGGGCACAGTGGTGATGACACTCATATCAAACTCGCGATCTAGACGTTCCTGCACAATCTCCATGTGGAGCAATCCGAGGAATCCGCAGCGGAAACCGAATCCCAAGGCCAATGATGACTCGGGGAAGAACGAGAGTGACGCATCGTTGAGCTGCAATTTTTCCAATGAGGTACGCAGGTCCTCATAGTCTTCGGCATCGATAGGATACACACCGGCAAACACCATAGGCTTGCTCTCCTCGAAGCCTGCGATAGCCTCCGTGCAACCACCCTTGATGTGTGTGATGGTATCGCCCACCTTCACCTCGGTAGAGGTCTTGATGCCTGAAATGATATAACCTACGTTACCGGCCTTAAGTTCCTTCTGTGGTACCATGTCCATCTTGAGTACACCAATCTCATCGGCATCGTACTCTTTGCCCGTATTGAAGAACTTCACCAAGTCGCCCTGGCGGATGGTACCGTTGAGAATCTTGAAGTAGGCGATAATGCCTCGGAACGAATTGAATACCGAGTCGAAAATCAGGCACTGCAGCGGTGCGTTCTCATCGCCTTCAGGAGCAGGAATACACTCTATCACAGCATTGAGGATATCCTCGACGCCCTGTCCTGTCTTTCCCGAAGCACGGATAATCTCTTCACGCTTGCATCCAAGCAGTTCGATGATTTCATCCTCAACCTTCTCAGGCTCTGCACTAGGCATATCACACTTGTTGATAACGGGGATAATCTCCAGGTCATTATCGATGGCCATGTAGAGGTTTGAGATGGTCTGTGCCTGCACACCCTGCGATGCATCTACCACCAGCAGTGCACCTTCGCAAGCAGCTATCGAGCGCGACACCTCGTAGGAGAAGTCCACGTGTCCCGGGGTATCGATAAGGTTGAGCACATACTTCTCTCCCTTATACATATACTCCATCTGTATAGCGTGGCTCTTGATGGTGATACCGCGTTCCTTTTCCAGGTCCATATCATCGAGCATCTGACCCTCGGTCACCTTAATGGTATTGGTATACTCCAATAGGCGGTCGGCCAATGTAGACTTGCCATGGTCGATGTGCGCAATGATACAGAAATTTCTAATATGCTTCATTAATATATACTTTATCTAATAAAGTGCAAAATTAGTGTATGGCGAGCGAAAAACCAAGATTTCCATGGAGTTTTCGCTCGCCTTGCACTAATTTTAGTTCTCCAACTAAAACAGAAATTAGGCGGCGGCTCGGAAAAACTCAAAACAAGTTTTGGTTTTTCGCTCGCCTTGCACTAATTTTAGTTCTCCAACTAAACAGAAATTAGGCGGCGGCTCGGAAAAACTCAAAACA
>CANBEE010000237.1 GCA_947367415.1 uncultured Bacteroidales bacterium | reverse complement strand
CATCGGTATCAGTGGTTTTTTGTTTATATACCCTGCGGAAAGGACTTTTTTAACAAAGAATGTTATATTTTACTATTTGGAGGATAGAAAGTGAGATAGAATCATTACCTTTGACGTAGCAAAGAGTTTATCATGCTGACATTTGCCGACACATCAGGTTCTCTCTTTACCCTCATCCTTGAGGCTCTGTTCCTCATTGTGTGGGTAGGTACCATCATTGTGGTCATCACTGAGAACCGCAATCCGGTGAAGACGCTGGCTTGGGTGATGGTGCTGGTGTTCCTTCCCGTGATAGGCTTTGTGCTGTACGTCTTCTTCGGTATGGATATGCGGCGTACGCGTATCATCGGTAAGCGTAGCCTCTCGAAGCTCTCTCAGAAGCCCCTGCTCAACTTTGCCGACTATGCTGTGAGCACGCCTCCTGCTCCCTATGAGAAGTTGGTGAGCATGATGAAGAAAGCCAGCTTCTCCTACCTCCTCGGCGACAACAAGGTGCAGGTGTTTGTCGACTTCCCGATGATGCTGCAGGATATGCTGCGCTCCATCGCATCGGCCAAGCATCATATACACGTGCAGTTCTATATCTTTATGGACGATGCCGTAGGGCGTTTCCTGCGCGATGTGCTCATCGACAAGGCCCGACAGGGTGTCAAGGTGCGCCTGCTCTACGATGATGTGGGCTCGTGGAAGGCCAAGAACCGCTTCTTTCGCGAGATGAAGGAGGCTGGCATCGAGGTCTACCCATTCGGTGAGGTGAAGTTTGCCGCTCTCTCGCAGCGTGTCAACTACCGTAACCACCGCAAGGTGGTGATTGTTGATGGTGAGGTGGGCTACATCGGCGGCATGAATGTAGCCGAGCGCTACTACAATGGAGTCTCGTGGGGACGGTGGAGAGATACCCACTTGCGCATCGACGGCATGGCTGTCAACGCTCTGCAGATGTCGTTCTTCGTCGACTGGTACTATGCTACGCGCGAGCTTGTGAGCAATGCCGTGTACTTTCCCAAGGTGCGTCGGCAGGGCAATACCGATATGCAGATTGTCACCTCCTACCCGATGGGCGAGTGGAAGACCATCATGCAGGGTCTGCTGCAGGTCATCAGTCAGAGCCGTCGATACCTCTATATACAGACTCCCTATTTCTTGCCCACCGAGCCTATTCTGATGGCGCTCCGCAATGCTGCCCTTGCCGGTGTAGATGTGCGCCTGATGGTGCCGCTCCGCGGCGATAGCTTATTGGTCGACCTCGCCTCTCATTCATACTATAAGGAGGCAATGACGGCAGGTGTCAAGATCTACCAGTACGAAGCGGGCTACCTGCACTCGAAGGTGGTCCTTGCCGATGATAATTTCGTCACCGTGGGTTCCACAAACATCGATTTCCGTAGCTTCGAGCACAACTTCGAGATCAATGCTTTCATCTACGACCCTGAGGTGGTGCGCGAGATGAAACGTATCTTCATGAACGACCTGGAGCATTCGAGGCGTGTCGTTGCCTCTGAATGGAAAAAGCGGCCCCTATGGAACCGCTTCTGGGAATCGCTCGTTAGACTATTGTCTCCGTTGCTATAGTCACTCCTCCTTTGCTTCTAAGCAGAAGAAACTGAAGTGTACGCTTCCGTATATACGCTCCTGCATGAAGTGCGGGTGTGCGGCAAAGCTATGCTCCTTGCCATGCTCCAGCACGAGGAGTCCATCCGGTGCGAGTAGCCCACCGCCGAGGATGAGGTCGGGGAGCTCGGCCAGGCGGGGTAGGGCATAGGGAGGGTCGGCAAAGATGAGGTCGAAGCTCTCGTGGCACTTCTCTATGTAGCGAAACACATCGGTGCGCAGGGGCAGCCAATTGCTCTCCTGCAGCTGCTCCTTTACCTTATATATAAAGGAGTGATGTGATGGCTCACGCTCCACGGAGATGATACGCCCGCAGCCACGCGACACCAGCTCAAGGCTTATGCTGCCTGTGCCGGCAAAGAGGTCGAGCACGTTGGCACACTCCTCGAAGTCGATGAGGTTGGTGAGCACGTTGAAGAGGTTCTCTTTGGCAAAGTCCGTCGTGGGCCTTGCCTTGAAGGTGCGAGGCACCTCGAAGGCGCGTCGCTTATATTTTCCGCTGATTACTCGCATGCGATAAGGGCTTGAAGGTCAAACGGCATCTCGCCTATGCGTGCCAGCTCCGTAGAGTGAAACTCCTCGGCGGGACGTATGATGTGTATCTCTCTGATGAATCGCTCCAGCTCCTTGACGAGTGTCTTGGCATGGCGCGATGTGCCTATGAGGTGCATCGTGTCGTCGGTTTGTGAGAGGTCGAGTATCTGCCAGCAGTTGAGCAGGAAGTAGAGCGTGTCGGCAGTCTCACGGGTCTTGAAGCTGTTGACGAAGATGGGTGCCCCATTGGCCAGGCACAGCAGGTCGATGTGACGATTGTGTATCTGCACCAGGCAATAGCGCTGTGCACTGGCGTAGCTCTTCTCGGCTCCGAAGTCGATGAGCGGGCTTATCGAGGCATACAGTTGCGCCTTGGGGTATCGCTCCGTGATGAACTGGTGTAGCTGCTGCTCCATGCCGAAGAGCACTGCCACCTGTTCCTCGGCCACGAGGTTGTGCAGCACCACGGTGCTCTCCTTCGTCTGCGGGAAGTTCTGCAGGTACAGCTCCCGCTCATACGAGCTGGCGTAGTACTCCTTGGGCACAAGCGTGTAGGCTGTGTCGGCCACGATGATATTGACCTTGGCATAGGTGTGCCGTAGCATCTCGGTCTCCTGTATGGCTTTCTTGAGGTTGGCCGTGAGCGACATCATGGGGTCGATGTCGTAGGGCATATAGGCATATTGCTCCTCGGCCGACGGATTATGTACGGCAAAACAAAATCCATCCGTACTCAGACGGATGGATAATGTATATTGCTTGGTGTGGTTGAAGTCAATCACAATAGGTGCTTTGTAGCTTTGTCTACTGACGATTACTCCCAGTTACCGGCGTTGTTGTTACCAACCTCGGCGTCACCTACCTTCAAGCCAGCGTAGCGGCCGAGTTCGTTCTGCAGGTCGATGAGGTTGTTGAGCTCGTCCTTGTTGATACCCTCGAGGTAGGTACGATAGGGAGTCTTAGCTTCGAAGAGGTAGAGCTTGTTGCCCGACTTACTGCTTGAGTCGCAACCTGTGCGGAGCTCAAACTCTGCGCCGTTACCGAAGGGTACATAGCGGAGTGAGTCGGCGTTGAAGCCTTTGGGATAGAGTGTGTCGAGAGCGAGTACCCACATGGTGTCGCGGCTGAAGATATACTCTTCTACTTCGCCCTTCTTGTTCAGTTTCACGAGACCGGCCTTCTCTGCCTCTTGCCATTTTCTCTTGGCCTGTGAGGGCTTAGCCTTGCGTGCATCGTCGATAAGTTTCATAGCCTTAGCTTCGGTCAAGCCCTCCTCGAGCTGCTTGTCGGTAAGCTCACCTACCTTCTTCACGAAGGGGAGGCTGTCATTCTTTACGAATGAGATAAGTTCGTCAAAGCTGTCAGTGTACTGACCCTTGTTGAGGTCGCGGAAGGCAACCTGTGCTGTACGGATGTCAATCAAGCGTGCGATAATCTGCTTCTCTCTTGCTTCGCGCTCCTTGCCGAAGTTGATTGAACCCATAATACTGCCTACACAGATGTATGCGAGACCGCATACACATAGTAACAAAACAATATTTACTACTTTTTTCATGTTTATATGATTTATTTAATTAATTTCGTGCTGCAAAAGTAAAACAAATAGTTTGAAAATACTATAAATAACCATTTTTTTTCACCTAAAGGCGATGATAAATAGTTTTCTAACTACAAAAATACGCGAAAATTTCGGTTTTGAGCCGACAACTGAACAATCCGAGACCATCAGCATGATAGGAGAATTC
>CANBEE010000236.1 GCA_947367415.1 uncultured Bacteroidales bacterium | reverse complement strand
AACTTTTGTTATCCGAATCGCTGATTTTGCGAATTATTGTCATTTATAGTAGCTGTTTGGCAGATTATTGTTACTTTTGTAGCATAAATCATCGTAAATATGACATTATGAACAGAATTCAGATTCCTCGTATCATCTCACTGCCAACTGTTGCTGCTGAGGTATCCGCCTTGTTGGATTCCTTGGCTATATCTTTTCAGCCTATTGCTACGGTCAACTGGCCTAGCGAATATCCCTACTGCCCTGAAGTGGCTTTTCGCATGGCTTGGTGCCCCGGCGGACTTGTGCTCCATTACCGAGTGAGCGAGCAGAGCGTGCGTGCCCTCTATGCAGAGGATGGTGGTAAAGTGTGGACCGACTCGTGTGTTGAATGCTTCATCCGCAATGCCGACAATAATACCTATTATAATATAGAGTGCAATTGTATTGGCACGCTGTTGGCTGCCTCGGGCGATAGCCGTCACGATCGTGTGCCAGTAGCTCCCGAGCAGCGCAGTGCCGTATTGCGCTGGGCCTCATTGGGCAACGAAGCGTTTGAAGAGCGTATGGAGCCTACCACCTGGGAGGTGGCCTTGGTGATTCCTGCACAGCTCTTTGCGGCCCATCCTCTCCGTCTTGAGGCAGGAACCCTGCTTCGTGCCAATTTCTATAAGTGTGGCGACGAACTCAGCGTACCTCACTTCCTTTCATGGAATCCTATTGAGGTGGCAGAGCCCGACTTTCATCGTCCCGAATACTTTGGCGAACTGGAACTGATGTAATCATAAACCAATACAAATACAATGAAAACACCGAAACGACTTTTCTTGGCCACCGCTCTCATGGCATCGCTCATGGGCGGTAACGCCACAGCGCAGGAGGCTGCAGGCTATGTCCCTGCCGAAGAGAATCTGAAGGCACGTCAAGAGTTTGCCGACAGCAAGCTCGGCATCTTCATCCATTGGGGCATTTATAGCATGTTTGCCCAGGGCGAATGGTACATGACCAATGCCAACATTGATAATAAGGAGTATGCCAAGGCTGCCTCGGCATTCTACCCGATAAATTTTGATGCAAAGGAGTGGGTCAGCGCCATCAAGGCCGCGGGTGCCAAGTACATCTGCTTCACCTCGCGCCATCACGACGGTTTTTCCATGTGGGACACCGAGCAGTCGCCCTACAATATCGTAGATGCCACTCC
This sequence comes from uncultured Bacteroidales bacterium, assembly GCA_947367415.1. GTDB lineage: Bacteria > Bacteroidota > Bacteroidia > Bacteroidales > Bacteroidaceae > UBA1189. Next base: position 2,717 of record CANBEE010000236.1, on the reverse strand, counting down.
ATTTGGCCGCGATGTCATCAAGGAACTGGCCGATGAGTGTCATCGTCAGGGCATTAAGCTCCACTTCTACTATTCGCATATCGACTGGACTCGCGACGACTACCCTGCCGGACGCACTGGTCGCGGTACGGGCAAGGACCTCACGAAGGCCGACTGGCCCGCCTACTATGCCTTCATGAACCGTCAGCTCACCGAGCTCCTCACCAACTACGGCGAGGTGGGTGCTATATGGTTCGATGGCGTGTGGGACCATGATCAGGACACCATCCCCTTCGATTGGCAGCTCGAAGAACAATACGCACTCATCCACAGCCTCCAGCCCGCCTGTCTCGTTGGCAACAACCATCACCAGACGCCTGTCGAGGGCGAGGACATACAGATTTTCGAACGCGACCTTCCCGGTGAGAACAAGGCAGGCCTCTCAGGTCAGGCCATCAGCCGTTTGCCCTTGGAGACCTGCCAGACGATGAATGGCATGTGGGGCTACAAGATTATCGACCAGAACTACAAGAGCCCCGATACCCTCATCCGCTACCTTGTGAGCACCTCGGGCAAGGGCGCCAACCTCCTGCTCAACATCGGCCCTCAGCCTAATGGTGAACTCCCTGCAGCTGCCCTCGATCGCTTGCAGGCGATAGGGGAGTGGACCTCTCGTTATGGCGAAACCATCTATGGCACAACTGCCGGTGACCTCAAGGCTCAAGACTGGGGTGTCACCACCCGCAAGGGCAACCGCCTCTTTGTTCATATCTTCCAGCTCGATGCCCAGGAACTCTTCCTGCCACTTGAGTGCAAGGTGAAGAAAGCCTTCGTGTACGACACCAAGCAACCTCTCAAGATGAAGCGCACCAAAGAGGGCGTCACCCTCCTCTTCGATGAGCTTCCCTCGGGTGTAGACTATATTGTGGAGCTGGAAACGAGATGACACGATGCTTCACTAGATTGAACTGAATTAAAGCCACAGATTTCTGAGTTAATTTAAGAAATCTGTGGTTTGTTCCAATCGTTTCATGTGCGAAAACGTATTATAGGTGTAGAAACTGCTTCATACAGCTACAGAATGAATTGCATTTTCCCCTTGGTGATTGACAATTGACAATTTATGACCTCACAGGGCGCAAGGTGACAGATTCCGAAAACCTGAAGGGCGGTATCTATATTGTGAATGGCAAGAAGGTTGTGATTAAGTGAGCGCAGAAGCATAGTTTACTTTGATTATGCCGAACGTGAACAACTAAGACGAAGTTAAAATTATGATTAAATAGTCTGCTAAATATAATAACGTTTTTTTCTTTCATGTCTGCAAAATAGTTGCTAACTTCGCAGACTGAATTGATAAATATGAAAGGACAATGAAAAAAGTAACCAATCTGTTAGTTGCCGTTATGGCGGTGTTTATGATGGCGAGTTGTGGTGATAAGAAGTCTTTTGACCAACTCAATGGTGAATGGACTGTAGTGACAATCGGTGAGATGGCAGTGCCTGAGTCGGCTGATGCCTTTATGGGATTTGATGTGGCCGAGCAGCTTATTTATGGTAGCACTGGCTGTAATCAGCTCACTGGTGCTATGCCTGCAGAGCTTAATTCTGAAGTGTCGATGTTTGCTGCCATGGGTAGCACTCGCATGATGTGTGCTGACATGACTGTCGAGGATGCTCTGCTCCCGGCATTGGCCCAGGCTGTTGATTTCAAGGTGGATGGTAATAGTCTTCTCTTTCTGGATGCTACAGGTAGCCCTGTTGTGACACTGGAGAAGCGTAAGTAATAAAGTTTTATTTGGTATGAAAAGCGGGTGTGTCCATCGGATGCACCCGCTGCTGTTTTAGAGTGGTTTATAGGGTACAGAAGAAGGGCACGAGTAACGGTACGCTGAGGTCGACCACTAATCCATGGAAGATGGCTATGGGTACAAATTGTGTGCCGCTGACGCGAGAGATGGTGGGGAGTGTGGTGTCGGCTGTCGTGGCACCACCAATGCTGATTGGAGCCAAAGGACCAAAGACGCGCAGTAGCAAGGGGGCAATCAACAGAGCGGTGATCTCACGCAGTACGTTGTACATTAATGCTACTGTGCCCAGCTCTATTCCTCGTACTTCGCTGATAAGCATGCTTGACAATGAGTAATAGCCGAATCCGGAACTTACTGCCAGCCAGTCGGCAATGCTGCGGTCGGTAAGCAGCATGGCTGTGAGCAGAGCGCCTATCCATGTGCCAATGATTGTGACTATGGGCATCAGTACAAACCCTTTCTTGATATGACGGAAGTTTTTGCGTAACTCCTCGTTTTGTCCTATACCGAATCCTACACACACCAATAGCAGGCATAAGCTATAGAATGAGGCTTTGCTGGGTAGGTATGCATCGGCTCCAAGGTAGCCCAACACGCATCCGCCCGAGAAACAGACGAAGATGATGATGCTCTCGTGCATTGTTGTCCACAATCCTCGCAGGCTAAACCGGGACGTAGCGCTGCGCTCGGCTTTGCGGAGGTTGTCATGCTCTTTGGGCTGCAGGCGGCGCCATAGCAGTAGGGACCCTGCACCGCAGCAGAGGGTGGTGAGCACGGTGATGAGGAGTGCTTCGGCACCCAGTTGTCCCAACGATTCTACCAACACTTCATTACCACCCACCTCAATGCCGATGATAAACAGCATGAGCCAGATAGATATTGTAAGCAGCTTGCTTACCCATGGCTGTGGCCAACGGCGAAGCAGGA
>CANBEE010000235.1 GCA_947367415.1 uncultured Bacteroidales bacterium | reverse complement strand
CCCAAAGGCTGGCCCTGCTGCAAGGGCTTCAGATATGAGCTGATGGCTTCGGGAGAGGTGTGCTTGTTGAGCTCGTAGAAGGTGAGTTCATCAATATTGATGTCGCGGTCCACCTTCTTGAGAAAACGGCGAGCCGAACGTATGTCCTCGACTATAAAATGGTGTATACCCACGACAATATCGTGATTATAGGCCGGCAGCACCTTCTCAACAGGTGTATCGCCCAAGGTGCAGGGAATGAGATATAAGGCTACTTCCATTCGTAGATAGACTGATTTACGGTGGCAAAGATATAAAGTTTCACCGTTATTGTCAAATCCGTGCCCCATTTTTCATTGAGTATAAAATTAAAATTGTATCTTTGTCCGATAAAGCATGACAAACAATCATATTAACAATACCATTATGAACAAGAGACATTTCTACACCCTGCTTGCAGCAGCCACAATGGTACTGCTTGCAGCTTGCGGAGGCAAGAAGGAGAGTTACCCCATCGACAAAGCTGTTTATGACCGTCTGCCCTTCGAGATGGAGGAGGTGCAGCTGCCTACCTTCCCCGACTATAAGGTAAGCATCGAGGAATTCGGTGCTATAGGCGACGGTATCGCACTCAATACCAAGGCCATCAACGATGCCATCACCCACGTCAGCGAAAAGGGCGGTGGCACGGTAGTTATCCCCGAAGGTTTGTGGATAACAGGTCCTATAGAGATGAAGAGCAACGTGAATCTCTATACCGAGTACAATGCTTTGGTTTACTTCTCGGGCGACCACTCGCTCTACCCCATCATCGAGACCAGCTTTGAGGGACTCGACACACGCCGTTGCCAGTCGCCTATCTCTGCATGGAACTGCGAAAACATTGCCATCACAGGACATGGAACATTTGACGGCAATGGTGACACCTGGCGTGCAGTGAAGAAGAGCAAGATGACAGAGAGCCAATGGAACAAGCTCATCCGCAAAGGCGGTGTAGTAGAGGGCACTACATGGTATCCCAGCGAGGGCTCTATCAAGGGCATGAAGGCCTGCATTAACTTCAACAACCCCGTAGGCATCGAAACCGAAGAGGAGTGGAACAGCATCCGCGACTGGTTGCGCCCCGTATTGCTCAACTTCGTGAAGTGCAAGCGCGTACTCATCGAGGGATGTACCTTCAAGAACTCACCCGCTTGGTGTCTGCATCCACGTTCATGCGATCACATTACCCTGAACAAGGTTACCGTCGTAAATCCCTGGTACTCACAGAATGGCGATGCACTCGACCTGGAGTCGTGCACCAATGCCATCATCGCCAACTGCCACTTCGATGCCGGTGACGATGCCATCTGTCTCAAGTCGGGCAAGGATGAGGACGGACGTCGCCGTGGCGAGCCCTGCAAGAATGTCATCATACAGAACAATGTCGTGCTGCACGGTCATGGAGGCTTCGTAGTAGGTAGCGAGATGAGTGGTGGTGTGCAGAACATCTTCGTTGACAACTGCACATTCATGGGCACCGACGTAGGCCTCCGCTTCAAGAGCTGTCGCGGACGTGGCGGACTCGTGGAGAACATCTACATCAGCAACATCAACATGATTAACATCCCTGCCGAGGCACTTATCTTCAACCTCTTCTATAGCGGCAAGTCACGCGAGGAAGTCAACTACGACGAAGAGGGTAATATGGCTGGCAACTTGTTGCCCGTAACAGAAGAAACCCCCATCTTCCGCAACATCTACATCGACAACGTAACATGTAAGGGTTCTGGACGCGCCATCTTCTTCAATGGCTTGCCCGAGATGCGCATTGCCAACATCAACCTCAACAACGTCATCATCACCGATGCCAAGGAGGGTGCCGTATTCCAGGAGGCCAAGGACATCACCATCAACAACCTGAAGATTGAGACCGAGGACGGTAGTCCTGCCATACGCTTGGGCGGTGTGCAGAACGTCACTATCAATGGTGACAACTACGCACAGATTGGCAAGCAACAGGCTGTAGACCTCTAACACATAATAAATAGAACATACATTTATGCGAACAATAATCACTAGCCTCGCCAGCCTACTCTGCCTCAGCATCATGGGGCAGAGCGCTAGCGAGCAACTCACTTACACAGTCGGCAATCCATCGAAGCACGACAAGAACAGTGAGCCCGTTGTTATCACACTCACTCCCGAGCAGCAGGCTGCAAACTACCTTTCTGCCACGGTATGCGTATGGGACGAAGATACACAGACAGACGTAGAGATACCCTCCCAGCTCGACGACCTCAATGGCGACGGCATCAACGAAGAGGTAGTGTTTCTCCTTGATGTCCCCGGACGTGAAGAGCGAAAGGTAACCGTTGAGCTGAGCCAGACAGCCAAGCCCGGTCGCTACCCTGCCCAGGTATTTGCCGAGATGCTACTTAGCGACAAGTCGAAGGGGCACAAGCCCATACAGTCGCTTACCGTACCCGGCAACGTGAACGTATATAACAATCTCCACCACCATGGTCCGGCCTTCGAGTCCAAGCTCGTGGCCTACCGTGTTTACTTCGATGATCGTCAGACGATAGACATCTACGGCAAGCGCAAGCAACAGCTGGAGATTGAGCAGACACAGTTCTACCCCACTCCCGACCACCTCGCCAATGGCTATGGCGATGATATCCTGTGGGCTGGGACAACCTGTGCTCTTGGTACTTTCCGTGGCTATACCGACAATAAGCCATCATACATACAGCCTGTAAAATCACGCACCGAGAGCATCCTTGCCTATGGCCCCCTGCGCACCGTGGTAGAGATCCACGATGAGAATTGGCAATACGAAGGCAACAAGCTTGACCTCACCCTACGCTACACCCTCTATGGTGGACATCGCGATGTCCAGGTAGATGTTTGCATCAAGGGCGAGAAACCCATCAGCAAACCCTTCTGCACAGGTCTTATAAAAGTAGACAATTGCCAAACATACACCGACCACATAGGTACAGCAGCTGTATGGGGCGACAATTGGCCTGCAGGAAAGAAGGACACCCTGAACCGCAAGAAAGAGGTACTGGGCATGGCAGTAAGCATCCCTCAGCGCCATGTAGTGGGCGAGCCCGACAATGCGGAGAACATGCTCTACCTGCTGGGCGATAAGGCACGAAGCCTCTCCAAGGAACTCAGCTTCACCTATTATATAGCTTTTGCCTCTGACAAGGAGGAGCAGAGCAAGATGCACAGCGCCGACAGCTGGTTTGAATGGGTGAAGAAGTGGGAGCAACAACTGAAAAGTACTTTAGAGATAAAGAAAGATGAATAAGCGACTTGCCATCTTCGACCTTGATGGCACCCTACTCGACACCGTAGCCGACTTGGCCAATGCTACCAACCAAGCATTGGCCAAGTGTGGCTATCCGACCCACCCTACCGAGGCATACTACCACTTTGTAGGCAATGGCATCAACAAACTCTTTGCCCGCGCACTCCCCGAAGAGGCACGCAACGAAGAGAACGTATTGCGCATACGCACCCATTTCATACCTTATTATAATGAGCACAACGCCGACGACAGCCGTCCCTACCCTGGCATCGTAGAGTTGCTCCACAAACTACAATTCCACGGAGTGCAAGTAGCCGTATCCTCCAACAAGTATCAGCAGGCAACCGCCAAACTCGTCGCGCATTTCTTCCCCGACATACGCTTCGCAGCCGTATATGGCCAGCGCGAGGGCGTAGCCATCAAGCCCGACCCCACGATCGTGAACGATATACTGTCAGTTACTGGAGTCTCCCGCGCCGACACCATCTATATTGGCGATTCGGGTGTCGACATGCTTACGGCACACAATGCAGAGGTAGAGAGCATTGGCGTCACTTGGGGATTCCGCGATGAAGAGGAGCTCAGCTCCAATGGAGCCAACCATATCGTACATCATGCTGAGG
>CANBEE010000234.1 GCA_947367415.1 uncultured Bacteroidales bacterium | reverse complement strand
GAGTTGATGCGGTGGGTCGATGTGCCTATTTTCTTTGACACGTATTTCTTGACGCGCTCCATGTGTGGGGCGAAGTGGTTGATGTAGGCTGTGTCGGGCTCGTAGGTGTTCATGTCGACGAGGTCGGCTTTGAGGCTGCATGTTCCTTGCTTGCCTTTGGTGATGGTGATGTCGAGGGTAGCCACCTTGTTGGCGTTGTTGGCTGGGTTTATGAGCAGTACGCTGTCGCCTTCGACGTTGACGACTACAGTGTTCTGGGCCTTATGGTCGTGTCCGTAGAAGATGGCGTCGAAGCCGGGCACCTTTTCGGCTACCTCGCGTGTGGCATTCTCGCAGTATGTGTCGGTGGTGATACCGCCCTCGTAGCCTGAGTGGAAGAGACCGATGACGAGGTCGGGTGTCTCGTGTTCGCGCAGGTGCTTCATCCAGCGGCGTGCCGAGCTTTCCATGCCCTCAAACTCAAGTCCTGCCCACAGGTTGCGTGGCAGCCAGTTGGGGATGGCGGGTGTGGTGAGGCCCAGGATGGCGATGCTGATGCCGTCGCGATCGACCATCACGTAGGGTGGCAGGAAGGGGTCGGTGCTGTTCTCGAAGAGTATGTTGCCGCCTACGGTGGGGCATTTGAGGTCGCGCATGTAGCGCTGGTAGGTAGAGCCGCCAGTCTCTATGTCGTGGTTGCCGAGCATGGCTACATCGCATCCGAGATGGTTGAGTACCTCTGCTGCCACGTGGGTATGTTCCAGGGCTACGGTGTTGTAGTAGTAGGCTGTGGGCTGTCCCTGCAGGATGTCGCCATTGTCGATGAATATCACGTTGTCGCCATAGGCCGATGCCGAGCGTTGCTCGTTGAGGTAGCTGCTGACACGGGCAAGGCTGCCGTGTGCGGGCTTGTCCTGTCGGAAGTCGTAGGGGAAGAAGTTGCCATGCACATCGCTCGTGCATACAATCTTGATGCGTGTGGGTTTGGGTTCGCAGGCTGTCAATAGCATAGCCATAAGGGGAATCAGATAGAAGAAACGTTTATATCTCATGTTTTGCAATATTGTTTGTGGGCACAAAGTAAATAAAATATTTGTCGCGATGCAACCTTTTCGGCCAATTATAGTTTACAAAAGAGTATACCAAGTGACATTGAACATGGCTTTTATTGACTATTACAAGGTGTTGGGTGTCGACCGCAACGCTACGCAGGCAGACATACGCAAGGCTTTTCGCCAACTTGCCAAGCAGTATCATCCCGATACGAACAAGGGTGATCCTCAGGCTCAGGAGCGTTTTCAGGAGATAAATGAGGCGAACGAGGTGCTGAGCGACCCCGAGAAGCGCAAGCGGTACGATGAGTATGGCGAGCACTGGGCTCATGCCGAGGAGTATGAGGCGCAACGCCGTCAGTATGAGCAGCAATATGGTGGGGGAGGGCAGAGCGGACATGGCGGCTTTGCCGGTGGTGGCTTCGGAGGGTTCGACTTCGGAGGCTTTGGCGACTTCAGCCGTTCGCAGGGCAATACGGGTGGCTTCAGTGACTTCTTCGAGCAACTCTTTGGCGGAGCACGGAGCCGACGTGCCGAACAGCCTCTGCGCGGGCAGGACTACGAGGCCGAGCTGCACCTCTCGTTGCGCGATGCTGCCATTACCCACAAGCAGGTGCTCCAGGTGGATGGCAAGCAGATTCGTGTCACCATACCTGCTGGTGTGGCCGATGGGCAGCGCCTCCGCCTACGTGGTCATGGTGGCGAGGCTCCTGCAGGCGGTACCCGTGGCGACCTTATCGTGACCTTCCGCATCGCTCCCGATGGAGTGTTCACCCGTGTGGGCAACGACCTCCATCTCACGGTGACCGTACCCCTTACGACTGCTGTGCTGGGCGGCGAGGTTGTGGTGGACACGCTGACGGGGAGTGTACGCATGAAGGTGCCCGAGGGTACGCAGCCTGGTGGCAAGCGTCGCCTTCGGGGCAAGGGATTTCCTGTCTATAAGCGTGAGGGGAGCTTTGGCGACCTTATTGTCACCTTTGATGTGAAGATTCCTACGGGGCTTACGGCTCGCCAGCGTGAACTGTTCGAGGAGTTGAAACGGGATTTGTAAAAAGCTCAAGTAAACTTGGCTTTTTATTCGCTTCTCCGTATCTTTATGATAAATCATGAAGATACTCATGCTCATTGTAAAAAGCTCAAGTAAACTTGGCTTTTTATTCGCTTCTCCGTATCTTTGCACAATTTTAAAACAGACAAAGATGAGAGAGCACAGACACTATATCTTCAACCACGGCCGGCTGCTCCTGCACCTTGTAGAAGGGCAGCACCATATTCATGTAGGCGAGGCTTTGCCCAACTTCATTGACACTACTGTTCCTCACCTCTTCGAGGAGACCGACACTACCGAATGCTACGTGTGCCACACCGATACCGAGGCTCTGCCCGAGGGGTACGTGTGGGTGGACCTCAGAGCGAGCTATCAACTGCTGCCTGCCGAGATGTACCAACAGGCTGGCAAGGCTGCCGAGATACGCTACTTCGACACCCATCACCGCTACTGCGGACTCTGCGGGGGCACGATGGCTTGGCACACCCCCATCAGCAAGCGTTGCGAGGTATGTGGCGAGGAGATATGGCCCCAGCTCAATACGGCTATCATCGTGCTCGTTCACAAGGGCGAGGAGGCGCTGCTGGTGAAGGCCAAGAGCTTCCGCCGCGACTTCTACGGCCTGGTGGCAGGGTTCGTGGAGACGGGCGAGTCGCTCGAGGAGTGTGTACGCCGCGAGGTGCACGAGGAGACGGGGCTCACGATTACCAACATACGCTACTTTGGCAGCCAGCCGTGGCCCTATCCGATGGGGCTGATGGTGGGGTTCCATGCCGACTATGAGAGTGGCGACATCGACCTGATAGATGGCGAGCTGCGCGAAGCTGCCTTCTTCCGCCGCGACAATCTGCCTACCATACCCGAGAAGCTCAGCATGGCGCGGATGCTGATTGATAGTTGGGTTGATGGTTTATGGTTGAGAGTTTAGCGTTTAGGGGAGTCCATTATCCATCATCCCTCAGCTATCATCCATCAACCCTCGTCCATCAACTCAAAAAAAATAATTGCATAAGTGAATAGTTATGTTTATCTTCGCACCGAAATTGTGCAATTGACAACTATTATTAATAAAAGACTATGAGAAACAGATTCCTTACGACATTGCTCACGCTGTGCATAGCGGCGGTGGGTATATTGAAAGCCGAGAACGACAAGCCCTTCGTAATCCCCGAACTGCGCCAATGGCAAGGTGCCGATGGTATGGTAGCCATCAGCCCCAGCACCAAGGTGATATATGTCAATGCCGAGCTCGCCGATGCAGCCGAGGCTATGGCCGAGGACTATGGCCTGCTCTTCGGCAAGGCAATGAAGACCAAGAACGCCAGCAAGGCTCCCAAGGGCACTATCATCATGGCCCTCACCGACGACAAGGAACTGGGCGACGAGGGTTACAGCATCAAGATTGACGACTGCATAGCTATCGAGGCCAACACCCCCACCGGAGCCTATTGGGCTACACGCACCCTGCTGCAGATCCTTGAGCAGTACGAGGGCACACACCTGCCCAAGGGTACCATCCGCGACTGGCCCGACTACGCCCTGCGCGGCCTTCTTCTCGACTGCGCCCGCAAGTTCATCCCCATGGACTACCTCAAGACCTTCACCAAGGCCATGGCCTACTACAAGATGAACACCATCCAGGTGCACCTCAACGACAATGGCTTCAAGCAATACTTCGGCAACGACTGGAACAAGACCTACTCGGCCTTCCGTCTCGAGAGCGAGTTCTTCCCCGAGCTCACCGCCAAGGACGGCAGCTACGGCAAGGACGAGTTCCGCCAGTTCCAGAAAGATGCCGCTAAGATGGGCGTGAACATCATCCCCGAGATTGACATCCCCGCCCAC
>CANBEE010000233.1 GCA_947367415.1 uncultured Bacteroidales bacterium | reverse complement strand
GTACAAGCAATATTAAAACTCGCCCGCAAAGATAGAAATTTTTGTTTGAACTATCGCACAATATTACAAAAATAAGCGATAATTAAAAAAACAGATTCTTATTATTAACGCACTTAATTACAACCATTAACCGAGAGAACTGCAGGCATTCCCTCCCGGAAACTGTTCATATTTCCTAAAAATAATTAAATTTGGCCTTTATTGTCCTATTTGGGTATCATAACATGGCTTACAAGCGAAGATATTGGGGATAAAGATTTGAAAATACAAGAATAATGCCTACCTTTGCACGGATATAAAGTAATGTACCATTTAGAGTAGAACAGATAGATGGAGTTTTCAGCGAAGCAGATTGCAGCGTTTATTGGCGGAGAGGTTGTAGGCGATGAGAATGCCACGGTCTGCACCTTTGCCAAGATTGAAGAGGGCATGCCGGGTGCTTTGTCCTTCTTGTCCAATCCGAAATATACTTCATACATATATGACACCCAGTCGAGCATCGTACTGGTGAACAGCGACTTTGTGGCCGAGAAGCCAATCAAGGCAACACTCATCAAGACAGCCAATGCCTATGAGAGTCTGGCCAAGCTGATGGCACTGTACGAGTCGATGAAGCCGAAGAAGACGGGCATCAGCACGATGGCATCGGTGGCTGCATCGGCCACCATCGGCGAGAATGTATATATCGGACCGTTCGTATATATAGGTGAGAGAGCTGTCATTGGCGACAACACCGTCATCGAAGCCAACGTGTCGGTGGGCGACAATGCCACCATCGGCAGCGACTGCACACTCTACAACGGCGTCACCATCTATCACGACTGCAAGGTAGGCAACCGCTGTATCCTTCATGCTGGCAGCGTAGTGGGTTCGGATGGCTTCGGCTTCGCACCCGGTGCCAACGGCTATGAGAAGATTCCTCAGATAGGTATCGCCGTATTGGAGGATGATGTAGAGCTGGGCGCCAACACTTGCATCGACCGTGCCACGATGGGAGCTACCATCATCAAGCGCGGCGTGAAGCTCGACAATATGGTACAGGTGGCACACAATGTAGTCATTGATGAGCACACCGTAATGGCTGCCCAGTGTGGCATCGCAGGTTCTACCAAAGTAGGCAGCTGGTGCATGGTGGGCGGACAAACCGGCATCAGCGGACACATACAGGTAGGCAACAAGGTAAAGGTGGGCGGACACTCGGCCATCTCGAACAGCGTGAAAGACGGCAAGGCAGTGATGGGTTACCCCGCATTTGACCACGTACAGTTTGCCCGCGCCTCGGTAATCTTCAAGAAACTGCCTGAGATGTATCGCGAAATGGATGCCTTGAAGAAGGAGATAGAAACACTAAAGCAACAGCTTGCCGATGGTGGCAAGGCCTAAAACAAGATATGGCAAAACAACGCACGATAAAAGAGAGTTTTTCATTGTCCGGAAAGGGACTGCACACGGGACTCAACCTCACCGTGGAGTTCAACCCTGCACCGGAGAACTTTGGATATAAGATACAACGCATCGACGTGGAGGGAGAGCCCATCATTGAGGCTCTGGCTGAAAACGTCAACGAGACACAGCGCGGCACCGTGCTTTCAAACGGCACTGAGCGCGTCAGCACCGTAGAGCATGGCCTATCGGCACTCTATGCACTCGGCATCGACAACTGCCTCATCAAGGTCAACGGTCCCGAGTTCCCGATTCTCGAAGGTAGTGCCAAACTGTATGTTGACAACATACAGCGTGTAGGCATTGTGGAGCAGGAAGCCGAGAAGAACTATTTCGTAGTGACAGAGACCATCGAATATCACGACGAGAAGAGCGGCTCATCACTCATGATCATGCCTGCCGAGGAGTTTGCGGTGAACGTACTCGTTTCGTTCGACTCAAGCATCATCTGCAACCAACGAGCTGTACTGATGCACATGGAGGATTTCCCGAAAGAGATTGCATCGAGCCGCACCTTCGTTTTCGTACGCGATATTGAACCACTGCTAGCAGCTGGTCTCATCAAGGGTGGTGACCTCGACAACTCCATCGTGCTCTACGAACGTGAGATGCCTCAAGACCGCTACGACCGCTTGGCCGATGCCATGAAAATACCACGCATGGATGCGAAAAAACTCGGTTACATCAACCACCGCCCCTTAGTATGGGAAAATGAGCCGGCACGACATAAGTTGCTCGACATCATCGGCGACATGTCGCTCCTAGGACGTCCCATCAAAGGCTACATCGTGGCCAACCGCCCCGGGCACAGAGTGAACAACCAGTTTGCCCGCCTGCTGAGAGAGAAAATGAAATGAACAGAGAAGGTATAGGAGCGCGCTCCTATACCTATATTTATATATAATAACAAAACACATCAATAGATATGAGCAAGATTAGTCCATTAGCATACATCCACCCCGAAGCCGTCATTGGCGAGAATGTGGAGATTGGTCCCTTCGTATACATTGACCGCAATGTTGTGATAGGCGACAACAACGTCATCATGCCCAATGCCAATATCCTCTATGGCTCACGCATCGGAAATGGCAACACCATCTTCCCCGGAGCAGTCATCGGTGCCATACCGCAGGACCTCAAATTCCGTGGCGAGGAGACTACAGCCGAAGTGGGCGACAACAACACCATCCGCGAAAATGTGACCATCAATCGTGGTACAGCCGCCAAGGGAAAGACGATAGTAGGCAATGGCAACCTGCTGATGGAGGGCGTACACGTAGCTCACGACACCATCGTAGGCAACGGTTGTATCATCGGTAACCAGACCAAGCTGGCTGGTGAAGTAATCGTTGACGACTATGCTATCCTGAGCTCTACGGTGCTCGTACACCAGTTCTGCCGCATCGGAAGCTATGTCATGGTACAAGGTGGTTGCAAGAGCAGCAAGGAGATTCCCCCCTACATCATCGCTGCCCGTGAGCCCATCTCATACTGTGGTGTAAACCTTATCGGCTTGCGTCGTCGCGGCTTCACCAATGAGCAAATCGATGCTATACACCAAGCCTATCGCATCATCTACCAGAGCGGCCTCAACACCACAATGGCCATTGAGCGCATCAAGGAAGAGATGGAGATGACTCCCGAGATAGAGTACATCATTTCGTTCATCGAAGGTGCCAAACGAGGCATCATCAGATACGAAGGATAACTTATAAACTAAAAAACTTAAGAACTAAAAAACTCATCATATATGGTATACCGCTTCACCATTATCTCTGACGAGGTTGACAACTTCCGCAGAGAGATTCAGATTGACTCTGACGCCACATTCCTCGATTTCCACAATGCCATTCTGAAGTCAGTAGGTTATCCTAACGACCAGATGACCTCATTCTTCGTATGCGATGACAATTGGGAGAAGGAGACCGAAGTCACATTGGAAGATATGGGCACCAGTTCAGATGTGGACAGCTGGATTATGGAAGAGACTCCGCTGAGCGAACTCCTCGAAGAGGAGAAGCAGCACTTGCTCTACATCTTCGACCCGCTGGCCGACCGCGCCTTCTTCATCGAGCTTACCGAAATAATCACAGGCAAGGATCTCGACGAAGCCGTATGCACCAAGCAGACAGGTGAGGCTCCACAGCAGTTGCTCGACTTCGACCAGCTGATGGCTGCACAGGTGAGCACAACGGCACTCGACGACAGCTTCGGCGACGATGAGGACTTCGACCTTGACGAGATTGACCCCGACGGCTTCGATATGGGCACTCCGGCCGACTTTGACGATAGCATACTCTATTAAGCAAAGCATAAAGAGTGAAAGATAAGACTTTAGTCGTGCTCCTTGGCCCTACAGGTGTAGGAAAAACGGCACTGAGTTTTGCATTGGCCGAACGGTTAGGTTCTCCTATCCTTTCGGCCGATTCGCGTCAATTGTATGCCGAGATACCCATAGGCACAGCAGCTCCCACTAAGGAGGAGCAGGAACGTGTGAAGCATTACTTCATCGGTATCCACAAACTCACCGACTACTATAGTGC
>CANBEE010000232.1 GCA_947367415.1 uncultured Bacteroidales bacterium | reverse complement strand
GCCCACACGGATAGCACTCAACCGCTCCTTTACACTGCAATTGATACGTTCCAATATATCGGTAGCCGTGAGGAACTTGCATTCCTCACCCTGCAGGGGACGGCGGTAGTATTTGTTGATCAGTTCCCATTCCTTGTTGGGTGCTTCAAATTCGGTATTGCGACGGTTGATTTCGGCATTCTCCTCCTCGTCGAACCAGTAGCGGAAGCCCTGTCGCCATAGGGCGTAGGCTTGGGCATACACCCCCTCGTAGCCATAGTCGTAGGTCTGTGGCGGCACGATGCTCTCCACCTCGAAGGTGAGGAAGCGGCGGTTACCCGTGTGGTCGGTAAGGAAGAAACGGTTGTTGCCCGTGGCGCAGAACGAGGCGATGTGGCGGTGAAACTCGTTGAACTCGCCATACGAGCGGCGCTCGTTGATGGTGCGCATGGTGGTGATGGCCTTGAGCTGGTTGAGGTCGCGCTGCTTCATGTTGTCAATCTCTTCGAGACATACGAGTCCCGACTGCGCTATCTTGAAGAGGTCATCCTTGGTGATGCCCGCGTTGCTCATCAGCTTGGGCAGGAAGTACTGTCGCAGCTCGGGTGGCAACAGGTAGTGAAACCATGTGCTCTTGTAGCTACCTTGACGGCCGATGAATACGAGTATCTCGTGGTTCACCTCCTCGGGGTCGAAGATGGCGGCGATGAAGGCCACGAGCCATTTCTTGAAGCAGCGGGCAAAATACTCCTGGTCGCCCTTGACCGTGACCGACGCGGCAAGGCGGGCGATGTGGTCGGTCGCGCCATCCCACGGTTGCAAGCTACCGATATATTCCTCGAAGGGGTGGTAGCGTGGCGAGAAGTCGCTCTTCACCACAGCTGATATATCTTGGCGCACTACCCGCACGCCCAGCTCCTTGCTCAAGGCACGCCACAGCGAGTTGCGGTCATCGTCGGTGAATTGACGGAATGCGTGTTGAGAGTTTAGGGTAGGCTCCGCGATGTTGTCCTGCCGGATGGCATTTCCCTCAACACTCAACTCTAAACCCTCAACTTCTCTTACTTCCACAAACCCCGTCACCACATTGCGGCGCAGTTGTACGCGCTCGGCAAGGAACGCCTCTATCTGTGCTACGGACGCCTGTTTGTCGCTGCCAGTTCTCGGCGGTCGCACCGTGCCATGCTCCTCGGTCTGCGCATAGCATGAGCGCACGATGGCCTCCACTTCGGGGGTGTTGTAGTCATCAAACCTATTCACTGCCCACTCTCGGCACTCCTCTTCGGGCACACCGTAGCGGTTCATCTCATAGCAAGCAGCATTCACATATTTGTTGTAGGTGCCAGCCGCGTACACCACTCCGCGCCGCGCCAGCTCGCGAATGATGATTGTCTCCACATCTTTTACCTTACAACTCTTCACTCTTAACTTTTCACTCTTCCCTCCTTTCGGTCTCCCTACGCTCTTCTTCTCCTCGGGCTCGATGATGAAAGGTGTGGCCTCGGGGTTATAGTACAGCTCCTCATCATAGGCAATGGTGCTGATGCGCCCCACATTCTTGCACTGCCCGTCGGTGGGCAGGCCAGTGAGGTTCTGGTAATAGGTGTTGACGGTAAGAAAGGCTTGTTTGTAAAAGGCGGCCTCCCCCCTGCCCCTCCCAAGGAGGGGTGATTCAGACATCGCGGGCTCTGTAAGTCCCCCTCCTTGGGAGGGGTTAGGGGAGGCTTCATATCGAAAAAGGATTCTCACCCCCTGCCCCGACAAGGTCGTATACGCCAGCAGCGTATGCTCATCGCCCCGTACAAGAGCGAGCACCTCGCTCATCCGCTCGGCAGGGATATGGTCTATGTCCACCAGCGAGAGTCCCGTAAACTCCACGATGTGTTTCTGCTGGCGCCCGCCCTCAAAGCGAGCAGCCACGCCAAAGCTGGCCATCATCTTCTTGTAACGACTCGCACCCTGCTCGTCGCCCGTGGCACGGGCATAGCGGTGCTTCTCGGTAAGGTCGCGCACCGACTGGTCGGTACGCATCATCGTCACCAGCTCCTCGAGGGTGACAGGTCGCGGCTGTGTGTCGTGCACACCGCGAAAGAGACTTAACTGTTGCATAGGTTTATGATTAATAAATTAAGATTTATGATTTACCTTTGCAAAGTAAGCCATTCTCCCATGGCACACCAAGAAATTCACCGATGGGTGAATTTTTAACATTTCAGCAAACTGTCAAGTGTGGCTGCTATGCGGTACATATGTTCGTATGCCTGTCGGCTGATGCCATAGACCGCATCGTATCGCCACTCCGCAAAGGGGCGCACGAACATAGTCTGCGAGATGTTTTTCAGCGAATGATAGTCGAGCGGCACGCGACATTCCGCTGTAGGAAACACCTCCTCTATATAACAGCAGAAACCGCGGTAGTCTGTCCCATCGGGATAGATACCACGGTCTACCAATATACGGAATATCGCCTGCCAGTGCACCTTACGTGTGACGAGGTAGCGCCCGTCGGGGGCTTTGCACTCCATCAACAACAGGAGCCCCCTCCTAACCTCCCCCGAAGGGGAGGAACCCTGCTCAGCGATGTCTGTAGCCCCCTCTCCCTTTGGAGAGGGCTGGGGTGAGGCCGCTTTTCCTTCATTTTTTTTCTAATCTCTCCACTCTCTTCTCCAGCGCATCTATACGCTGCTGTAGTTCTTTGATCAATTGTTCCATAAAATGAAGTTATTATATACAACTTATGGGAGCGTTAGCCCCCATAAGTCTGTGTCAGTTATCGTTAGAAAGTCATTTAATCACAACCTTTTTACCACCCACAATATAGATACCCTTGAGGTTTTCCGTGTTGAGCACACGGCGACCGGTGAGGTCGTAAACATCCTTGGCAGTGGTCTCTTTGGTAATCTCGGTAATTGCATTGGTGCCATCCTTCACGGCTGCTGCTTCAAAATAGAGAGCTGCCTGTGTGGGCCCCTCAGTACTAAAACCGTCCCAGTGCATGAAGTAGAACATATCGAAGGTAATGGTCTGTGTCTCTTCATCCCATTCAATGTTGATGGACCCGTTACTGCCTGCAAGGTCGCAGAGTACGAGGCCTGCCATACCCATATCGTCGGTTGTCTCGAGTAAGTTCATATATTCCCCGCAGTCGATGGTTGCCTTATTGGCGTTCTTTTTGTCCGGTGTGAGGTAGATGCCACCCGTGAAAGCATTAGCCAGTGCTGTGTCATAGCCCAAGAACTTGGTAACGATGAAGTTGCCACTATCATCTTTGGTGATCTCGAAGGCACCCTGAACAGGATATTCATTACCATCGAGAGCCATGCAGCTATATTCTGGAACGGTCATGGTGTAGGAACCTGTCCAATCGCGCGGTTCCACTTCTACGGGTTCGTCGCCTCCATTCAAGGGTACTGCCCCGTCGGTCCACACAATCCAACCCGTGCTGCTGCGGTCTGAGTAGATTATCTTGAAGGCGCCGAGGCTGATTTGACCGTCGCTGTTCATGAATACGTCAATGGGTTCGTAGCTCAACATCGTGTTGCTGCCGTCAACCAGAGTGGCCTTGACTTTGGTGTCATTTTCGTATACCACCTCTTCGCCATTCTCGTCAACGATAGTTCCGGCGGGTTGTATGCCATAGACGTAATAACCCTCGTTGACAAGTATGATCTGCGCATTCTTCTCGTCAATGACCTTGAGCTCGAAGCTGCCTTCGGTAAGGTTCTCAGTTGCCATATCATAGAACTTGGTGACACGATACTGAGCGAGTTCTTCATTCCATTCGATGGTAACTTCAAATGTGTCAGGTGTAAGCACATTCCATTCGGCAGCACTCTCAGGCAGATAGTTGTAAGTGTCAGTCAGCATGAGTGTGTAAGTACCCGCCCAAGGGTGTTCAGAATCCTTCTGAGCCATTGCATTGCCTGCTATCATCATTGCAGCAAGCATGAATAAGTAAAGTTTCTTCATAATTGCATTGTTTAAAATTGAACTAAAAAAATAATATGTTTTGCTATTTTTCTGAATTGGGATTGATGCGGCGCT
>CANBEE010000231.1 GCA_947367415.1 uncultured Bacteroidales bacterium | reverse complement strand
ACCGCCGGGTATCTACGTCGGGATCGGATAAGCGCTGAAAGCATCTAAGTGCGAAGCCGGCCACAAGATTAGATTTCCCTTGAGGGTCGTCGTAGACTACGACGTCGATAGGCTGCAGGTGTAAAGATGGCGACATCAAAGCCGAGCAGTACTAATTGCCCGAGACTTCTTCGTCGGTAGGTATACTGATGTGTTGCATCTATGGTTTGCTTTGTTTGTCTGTATGTTTATATAGTCGCAGCTATGTAAGCCTCGTGTTCTGTGTCATAATTCAGAATTCAGAATTTTCGAGCGTAGCGAAGACGTAAGGCATTCAGGTGGTTATAGTGTCGGGGTTCCACCTCTTCCCATTCCGAACAGAGAAGTTAAGCCCGACCGCGCCGATGGTACTGCGCAAGTGGGAGAGTAGGTAGCCGCCGTTTTGAGAGAGAGGAGCAATCAGTAATGAAGGCTCCTCTCTTTGTGTTTATGCTAGCTGTAATGTGGACTCTGAACTATGGCTGTATATAAGTAGGGTAAATATATTAAGGCTACCCGTACATTATTTATGTATTGTATAGTTAGCGGCCAAAGAGTTTATCTATGAGGTCACGGCGTCCGATGCGGCGTAGTTCCTCTATAATGGCGCGACGCATTTCGGGTTTATACCAGAAAAAGAATTGTCGCTGAGTTTGCTTGTCTTTTGCTGAGCGTGCACTATAGATTGGCTGTAGTGTGTAAGGGTGAAATCCTGTGTACCATGCTTCTGTACTTACGGTCATGGGTGTGGGAGTGAAGTCCTGTACTTGTTCGAGATGGAAGTCCATTCGTTTTGTCAGTACAGCTAATTCGGCCATGTCTTCGGCTCTGCATCCAGGGTGGCTGCTGATGAAATAAGGAATTATTTGTTGGCGAAGTCCTTCCTCACGGTTGATACGGTCAAAAGTCTGCTTAAACTGCTCAAATTGGCTGAATGATGGTTTTCTCATTATTTGTAATACTGCATCTGAGGTATGCTCGGGGGCTACTTTAAGTCGTCCACTTACGTGGCGAGTTATAAGTTCTCTGGTGTAGTCATTTGCTGCACGGTTGATTGCTTCGTCTTCAGAACGATGTTGCAGTAAATCATAGCGTACGCCACTGCCTATAAAACTCTTCTTGATTTCAGGCATGGCATCTACTGTCCGGTAGATTTCCAATAATGGGCGATGATCGGTGTCTAGATTTGGGCACACCTTAGGATGTATGCATGATGGTCGTTTGCAGCGGGCACATTTATCAGTGTCTTTCCCTCCCATTTGATACATGTTTGCAGATGGACCGCCAAGATCGCTGAGGTATCCCTTAAAGTCGGGCAGTGCGGCTATAGCCTTTACTTCCCGTATAATACTTTCTTTGCTACGACTCACGATGAATTTGCCTTGATGAGCCGATATAGTACAGAATGCACAACCACCGAAACAGCCTCGATGGATATTCACCGAGTGCTTTATCATATCGTAGGCTGGTATTCGCTTCCCTTTGTATCGGGGATGGGGAAGGCGTGTATATGGTAAATCGAATGAGTGGTCTAACTCCTCTGTTGTCATGGGTGGATAGGGAGCATTTACAACAACGTATCGTCCTTCGACTTCCTGTATAAGACGTGCGGCGTGCATCTTGTTTGACTCCTCCTCAATGTGGCGGAAGTTTGCTGCTTCGGCTCGTTTGTCCCGCAAGCATTCACAATGACTGTGCAACACAATATCGGTGTCTGTAATGCCTCCAGGAATATCTTCTTTGTTATACAGGATGGCGGTCTGAGGAATTTGCAGTTTAAAAAGTAATGATTTAGAATTAACCTTTGGTTTGGCATGAACCTCCGTTTCTTCACCCAGACGGGAGCTTTCAATTTCCAATTTAGTTTTTTCTACTTCTTGCAATCTCCTTGCAATCTCAATAATCGGCTTTTCTCCCATGCCATACACGAGGATGTCGGCTCCACTGTCGCAGAGGATACTGCGGCGTAGGCTGTCTTGCCAATAATCGTAGTGTGTGAGTCGACGCATGGAGGCTTCGATGCCACCAAGCACTACGGGAACGTCGGGGTATAGACGCTTAAGTATCTGTGTATATACGATGGATGGATATTCGGGTCGTAGGTCGTGACGCCCATCCGGTGTGTAGGCATCTTCAGAACGTAGACGTTTGCCGGCAGTATATTTGTTGACCATAGAGTCCATGCACCCTGCTGTAACGCCAAAGAAGAGGCGTGGACGTCCCATCTTGCGAAAGTCGCGTAAATCGTCCCGCCAGTTGGGTTGCGGCACTATAGCTACACGCAAACCCTCGGCCTCGAGTATGCGCCCTATGACTGCTGCTCCGAATGAAGGGTGGTCAACGTAGGCGTCACCAGAGAATAGGACAACATCAACCTCGTCCCACCCACGCAAGTCCATTTCCTTGCGTGTGGTAGGGAGGAAGTCAGATAATTGGCCATTACCGATGCGGCTTTCGTTATTACTCTTCAAGGCTTGCTGTGGCTTTAGAAGCATTCCACTCTTCATAGAGTGTTATCAGTGCACTCAGTCCGGGTGCTTTCATGTTGTTGTGGTAAATGACATCGATGCACAGGTCGAGCAACTCCTTACTGCCGTCCTGCGATACGATTAGTGAGCGTATGGTCAGTTTCAGCTTGTCCAAAAGTGCTTCGTCCACGATACCATTGCTTCCTACCAACCCGTTTAGTAGTTGATATTTGTCTATGGTGAGCAGATGCTCTTCGGTTACCTCGATACTGCGTGTTCCGCTTTTGTTAGTCCTTATACTATACATAATTGGGGTATTACGTCTGTCTTAATTATGTACATATGTGCCAATATTCTCGCCATCGATTACCTTCTTGAGGTTACCTACTACATCCATGTTGAATACGTAGATGGGGAGGTTATTTTGCTTACACATAGTAGTGGCAGTGAGATCCATCACTTTGAGTCCCAAATTATAAATCTCGTCATAGGTGATTTCGCTGAACTTTGTGGCAGTGGGGTCCTTCTCGGGATCGGCAGTGTAGATGCCGTCAACGCGAGTACCCTTGAGCATAACATCGGCTTCAATCTCAATACCACGGAGCGATGAGCCCGTGTCAGTGGTGAAGTAGGGATTTCCTGTGCCACCGCTGAGGATGACAACTTCGCCTGCTTCCATACTGTCGATGGCTTTCCATTTTGTGTATAACTCGCCGATGGGCTCCATGCGTATGGCTGTGAGTACACGTGCTCTAACGCCGATAGCTGTGAGGGCTGAGCTCAGTGCCAAACTATTGATAACAGTTGCGAGCATACCCATTTGGTCGCCCTTCACGCGGTCGAAACCCTTGCCGGCTCCCGTAAGACCACGGAATATATTGCCACCTCCGATGACGATACCTATCTGTACACCCATATCGTGTATTTCTTTGATTTGGGCTGCATATTCACCCAAGCGCTTTTCGTCGATACCGTAGCGTTGCTCACCCATTAGGCTCTCGCCGCTGAGCTTCAGGAGGATTCTGTTAAACTTTGCCATGTTGTTTTCAGTTTATTAATTTATGTTTTCAGTTTGTAATGACAAAGCTAATGAAAATAACCCAAAAATCAAGCGTTCTTCCTTGTATTTCGTTAAAAAAACAGATGTTTTGTCCTCATTGCAGTTAATAATCCGTACATTTGCACCATTATGAAGATTTACAAGAAACCATTATGGATGTGCCTTGCACTATTGGTTTACGTCACAGGCATGGCTATTTATTTTATTCCTCGCAACCATGAGATGTCCTCTACGGAGAAGGTCATAACCGTCATCGCTGCATACCTGCTTGTAATCATGCTGTGGCTTGCCATGCAGTACCGTGAGCATTTGTGCCGTAAGCGTAAAGATAGGGTATAATACAGTGTTATGGGTTTGGTCAATTTTGGGAAAACTGTATTTGGAGCATTTCATATTGGTATGTTGCGCTTAAATAAAGCATACCTAGTAACTTTTTCTTTTTTTTCTAATTCCATTTTTTTATCATGTTTTGCATCTTTGCAACT
>CANBEE010000230.1 GCA_947367415.1 uncultured Bacteroidales bacterium | reverse complement strand
ATGCATGAGGGTAACTCGTCAGGATAGTGTGTTACCATGACGAGTGTTCTTTTGGGGGTGTCACAATAGGTGTTGATAATCCTTCTGACCAATTCGCGTCGTTGCGTGTCGAGCCCGTGTAGCGGCTCGTCCAGGATGAGCAGCTCAGGACTCTTCACGAAGGCACGTGCCAGCAATACTAGGCGTTGCTCACCACTGGATAGGGTGAGGAACGTACGCTCCGCTAATTCCTCTATGCCAAACACTCGCATCCACTCTTTACATATTCCCATTTGTTCGGGTCGCGGACGCTTGTATAGTCCAATGCTGTCGTGCAGTCCCGAAGCCACGATTTCGATTGCCGGCAGGTCCTTCAGATAGGCGCGATGCATCTCAGGCGAAACGTAGCCTATACGTTTCTTGATATCCCAGATGCTTTCTCCCGTGCCTCTGCGACGTCCGAAGAGACTGATGTCGCAGGCATACGATTGTGGGTTGTCGGCACACACAAGTGCCAGCAGGGCCGATTTGCCACTGCCGTTCCTGCCATGCAGTGCCCAGCGCTCGCCTCGGCATACGGTCCAGTTTAGTTTCTCGAAGATGATGCGTTCTCCATAGCGTAACGTCACGTCGCGGAAGTCGATGATGCACTCCTCGGCAACCTCGCTTTCACTCTCTTGGTTCACGGCTGGAAGGGTAGGGGCGAGGTCGCTATCCAGCCCGTATGTAGGGAAAAAGTCTGCCCGCTCTACCTTCTCTCCCACTACCTTGTCTTTTAAAGGTAGCACGTGGGTGATGAAGTCGGGTATTTCATCCTCTCTCGACAGTACGAGTATCAGCTGTAAGCCACGTTCTTCGATAAGCCGTTGTAGCAGGTTTTGCAACTGGACGCGCATCTCCGCATCTAACCCAATGAATGGATTGTCCATAATCAGCACCTTGGGCGCAGTCATCAGTGCTTTCACTATCTGAAGGCGTCTCAGCTCACCGCTCGACAGCATCACCATCAGCTTGTCCATCAGTCCGTCGATGGCAAAGTCTCTGAATAGTTCCTCCGTCAGCTTCCCCTCGGCACCGTCAAATTGCTCCTTTACAGTGGGCGACATCTCTACATCTTGTGAGTGCCAACGTTGCTGGTAATAATAGTTGGGATCATGCTCTCCATAGCTGTCGCGAAAGGCAATATAATGGATATTTTCGAACACCATACGTCCATTGCTTTCGCCAAAGTCATACCGCACCTCATTCATCAGTAGTGGGTACCGTCCAATGATGGTGTTCACGAGCATCGTCTTGCCACTGCCGTTGGGGCCTACGATAGCCAGTTGCTCACCCTCGCCGAGAGCAAAGTCAATCGGCTTGTTCATCCTGTATGCCGGATGCCGTGTTACTCCACCGACAATCTCTATAGTATTCCTTTTCATATACCTATCTTTAATACCTATCTTTTCTTATTCTTCTTCAAACATTGCTTCACAGCCGAACGCACTCCTGGTGAGTAGTACTCAAGTTCAATATTACGCACTATGCAGCAAAACTCCTCATGCAACTCCTCGTGTCGGCTACTTATGCGTGCTGCCAGCTTCATGGCCAATGCTTGCACTCCAGGTGGTGCCTTCAGGTCGAGCATGGTTGCAAGCAGATAGTTGAGCAGCTCCACATCAATTTCCCCGTCATCAGGCAGATTGTGCAGAATACCCATCAGCAACCTACGCAATCCATTGGGCTCATATCCATTAGTCACCATCGCCACTATGCTGTTGCGCTCATTGGCCAGCAACGAAGGCTGCCGCTCGCTCACTTTCTCCAGCACCCAAGCTGCACGCCAACGCACAGGGTCATCACCTTCGTACAGCAGATTTAGTAATTCTTTTAGCACTTCAGTATCAGCCAAAGCCTCTCTTGCCACAGTCAATGTCAGCTCTTTGCTCGGACGTTCCGTTAGTCGTTTACGCAAGTCAATCTGCATGTCTTTTGCTCCGTTCATCGTGTTGGAATGTTGCGTTTTGCAAAATTAATTATAAAAAACGATTTACCCACTTATAGGGCCGATTTTATGTATAATGATTTCTTTGTAATTACAATCTTTAATTCCGCCAACGGGTTTGGGAACAATTTATCGGTGCCGAGTGTACGATTGATGGTAAGACCTCTATTGAGAACATCCGTGCAGCCGTGCGCACTGCTCATGGAAAGTAAGATGACAGAATTAAGAATACGTTGAGGGCGTGCCACGATGAAGATGGCACGCCCTCGATATTTAATCCTTTAACAGCTTTGCTGGACTATTCAACAATAATCCAACCATCTTTGTCGAAGTTCATCGGACGTATGAAAAGGCGGGCTCTGCTGCCTTCAGATTTCTCATAGGCGTGAGAGATGAACATCGATTGGCCATTGTGGATGAAAGCTGCGCTGTGACCTACACCGAAGTATTCCTCGTTGGGACCATAGAGATGGGTGCCGCCACCCTTATCCATGCGCTTGCCATCTTTGTCTACATAGGGTCCTGCAATCTTCTTGGAGCGTCCATAGACGGTCTTGTAGGTAGAGTTCTCACCACGGCAACAGTAATCGAAACTCACGAAGAGGTAGTAGTATTTGCCATGCTTGAAGATGAAGGGCGCCTCCACAGCGTTGGGGCCAGCCTCGATGATGTTCTGTCCCTCTTGGGTAAACTCGATCTTGTCGAGGGTGAACTCGCGGTCGACGCGGCGTGAGATGGTCACAGGCTCGCTCACGGGAGTTTGGAAGTCCTTTTTGGAGAGCTTGATGAGTTGTATGCCGTCCCAAAACGAGCCAAAGGTTAAGTAGGGGTTACCGCGCTTGTCGACAATGAGGTTGGGGTCGATAGCGTTCCAGCAATCCTTGCCCTTGTGCGAGGCGATGACCATGCCTCTGTCTTCCCACTTGAAGTCGGGCGACTTGGGGTCGAGGGTTTTGTTGACGGCCAGTCCTATGGCGCTGCCGTTTTTACCGAAAGTTGAGCATGAGTAGTAGAGATGCCACAAACCATTGTGGTAGCTAATATCAGGTGCCCATGTGTGCCCTCGGTACCCTGGCACGGTGTCAATGGCCCATGCTGGTGTCTCGGGAAGTGCTGGTGCCTCGAAACGCCATTCTTCAAGGTCGGCACTCGACATCACGCCTACGTTCATACCTGTGGAGAAGATGTAGTAGCGTCCGTCCTCACCCAATGCGATGACGGGGTCGTGTACTCCTGGATTCTTCATGGGACGCGACATCCAGTCGGCTCTTCTCTTGTTAGCCTCTTTCTTTTGTGTGTCTGCTTGGGAAAAACCCGCAATGGCGCATGAAAGCAATGCGCATAGAATAAATAGCTTCTTCATAATCGTGTTGTTTCCGTTTGTTGATGCAAATATATATAAAAAGTACAGATATTCACTTGTCTAAACAAAAAATCTCACACTCAACAAAACAAGTTAACTTACATTGTCTTCGCTTAATCGATTTTTTGCACTAAATTTGTACATTGAAAAAGAATTAAGATGTATATATCAAGAAAGCTTAAGGAACAGAGTATCTCGGAATACTTGCTGTATATGTGGCAGGTGGAGGATATGATACGTGCCAATGGATGTGATGTTGAGCGACTGGAACAGACGGTGGTGGCTGCGTATAACCTGCCTGAGGAACAACGCGTCGAACTCACGGAATGGTATGCCAATCTGGTGGAGATGATGCACCTTGAAGGGGTGGAGCAGAGCGGACACCTGCAAATAAACAAGAATGTAATCATAACGCTCACCGATCTGCACTTCCGGCTGATGCACTCTCAGAAGTTCCCCTTTTATCAAGCGGCTTACTACAAGGCATTGCCCTTCATCGTAGAGCTCCGCGCTAAAGGAGCCGACAAAGAGAAGCCCGAATTGGAAACTTGTTTTGAGGCTCTTTATGGCATCCTGCTCTTGAAGCTTCAGAAGAAGGAGGTCGGCGAAGAAACCAAGAAGGCACAGGAGGCTATCAGCACTCTGCTTTCTATGCTTTCTACTTATTATGTGCAGGATAAGAAAGGGGAGCTTGAGTTATAATTAATTGATAG
>CANBEE010000229.1 GCA_947367415.1 uncultured Bacteroidales bacterium | reverse complement strand
CATGGCTAGCTTCCGCGAGGGTGCGGCCCAGTCACAACTCGGCCGCCGCAAACTGATCCGCAACTCGATGCTCGGCGCTATGGGCGTCTTGGCACTCCCCCCACTGGTGCTGCTGCGTGACCTTGGGCCGCTACCGGGCCGGAAGCTGTATCACACGATCTGGGCCGAAGGCGTGCGCATTGCCGCCGAGTCCATGCACATCGAACCCTACCATCCCGTGACGTACTACTTCAGTACGCTCCCCGAGTGGGACGGCGAGGACCGTCTGCGCCCCTTGATGCGCCGCCTCACCTCGGATGAGACCATGGTGGAGTACCTCTGCCGTTGGCTGCTTGCCTTGGTGTCGCAGGCACAAGGCAGAGACGATGCCCTCTATGCCAACAGCGTAGCCCCCATCCTCGTGAGTGAGCAGCAAGGTATGCACAAGAGCACCTTCTGCCGCCTGCTCCTGCCTCCCGAGCTGCGGATGTTCTACACTGACAACTTCGACCTCTCGGCAGAGAGCCAGTGTGAGCGTCGCCTCGTCGATAGCCTCCTCGTCAACCTCGACGAGTATGATCGCTACTCGGCCACCAAGCAGAGCACGCTGAAGAACCTCATGCAGATGACCACGCTGCGCATGCGCAAAGCCTATGCCAAGCAGTGCACCACGTTGCCTCGCATCGCCTCGTTCATCGGCACCAGCAACAGCCACGCCCTGCTCACCGACGAGAGCGGCAGCCGCCGCTTCCTCTGCCTCGACATCCGCGAGATGATTGATGTGGACACCCCTATCGACCACCGCCAGCTCTATGCCCAGTGCCTCCACCTGCTTGCCGAGGGCGAGCGCCACTGGTTCAATGCCGATGAGGTGCGCGACATCGAGCGCCGCAACCGCCGTTACCGTCGCCACCAACCCGTGGAGGAGCTCTTCTTCCGCCACTACCGTCTGCCCCGTGAGGGCGAGGTGGCACAGATGCTCAGCTCTGCCGACATCTACGAGCACCTGCACGGCATCAACGCCCGCCTGATGGAGCGCGTTAGCGCCTACCGCTTCGGCAGCATCCTCCGTGCCATGGGCGTCACCCGCCACCAGCACCACGACCGCAGGGTGTATGCGGTGATACCGCTGAATAGACATGGTTAAGGCCCTTAATAATAGGAATAGATGTTATCGTTAACGTTATCGTCATCGTTAATCCGCCGAAGTGTCGCCATCAACATGCTTTAACACTTTGTGTTAGCAGCTATTGGCGTCACTTTGGCGGATGGTTTCGGAAGAGGCTGGCAAACGCCAGCTGTATTCCACTAAAAAAATAAAAAATTGGAGGAGAGCTTCGCAGTTCTCCTCCAATTTGTATTGAAGGTAGGTTCTATAAATTATCAATCAATTGGTAAAGGTCAGTCCGTCGGGACCTGCATCAACAACGATCTCTCGTGAGCGGTCTATCTCCATGCCCAGTATCTTGGTGGAGAGCACATTAAGCAGCAGGTTCTGAATGGCTCGCTTCACGGGACGTGCGCCAAACTCGGGGTCGTATCCTTCGTTGGCAATGTAGTCCACCGCTTTCTCTGTAAGGCGCAGGCGGATGTCATTGGCAGCCAGCATACGGCATACGCTGTTGATTTGGAGGCGCACTACCTGAGCTATCTCCTCGCGGTTGAGCGGGAGGAACATGATGGTCTCGTCGATGCGATTGAGAAACTCGGGTTTGATGGTCTGCTTGAGCATCTCCATGAGTTCGCCACGAAGCGATTCTAATTCTGAATTCTGAATTTTGAAATCTGAATTAGCCTCCGGTTGGTCTGACTGTTGACCGTTGCTTTTCCCTTCGGCCAGCGAACTTCGTTTGAGAATTGAAAATCCTTTTCCAGATGAACCTGATGGAGGGAATTGTCGTCCGAGTGCTCGTAGCTTTCCATTTTTAATTTACTCATGCATCCATGCGCCTGTGCATTGTCCTCGATGAGCAAAAGGTTGTGCTTGTTGCACAGGTGGCCTATATGCTCTGTGTAGGCGCAGCGGCCGTAGAGGTGGACGATGAGGATGGCGCGTGTGCGGGGTGTGATGGCTTGTTCTATCAGGGTGTCGTCGATTTGCAGTGTCTCGGCATTGGGCTCCACGAAGATGGGCTTCAAACGGTTGTCGGTGACGGCGAGGATGCTGGCGATGTAGGTGTTGGCCGGTACGATGACCTCGTCGCCCTCGTGTAAAACTCCCATTTCGATGTAGGCGCGGAAGATGAGGCGCAGGGCATCAAGCCCATTGCCGCAGCCGATGGCATGGCGGCAGCCGATGTAGCGGGCATAGGCCTCTTCGAAGCGGCGGGTCTCCTCGCCACGGAGATACCAGCCCGAGCGTGTGGCACGCAGCACGGCCTCCTCAATCTCTGCCCCGTGGGCGGCGTTCATGGCTTGTATGTCGAGAAACTTGATCATTGGTTGGGCGTTTTTGTTGGTTGGTTGGTTGGTTTCTTCGGAGTCCTCTGAGAACTCTGAGTACTCCGAGGGCTCTGAGCACTCCGAGAATAGAGAATCATTCTAATAGCACCGAGTAGGCATCATACACTACGGCTCGTGCTCCGAAGCCCTCTTTCTGGAAGATGAGTCCCTCGTTGAGTTGCGAGGTGGCAGGCTCCATGGAGGTGCCGAGGTCCAGGTAGGGCTTGTCGGCATAGCGCTCTTCAGCAAGGTAGGCGATGAGGCCGTCGAGAGCGTGGTGGCGAGTGCCTTCGTCCGATACGGCAAGGTATTGGGTGTGGGCTACCATGGCGGTCTCGTATACGACAGCTCCGGCAACGATGATGCCTTCGTGGCGAGCCACGAAGAGGCGTATGTTCTCGGGGAAGCGGGATGCCAGCAGCTCTATCTCCTCAAGGGTGTGTACGGGTGTGGCGTCGTGGCGGCTCTTGAGGATGGTCTTGAGCAGGGGCCAGAAGGTGCTCCACTCGGCAGACTCCTCGTAATGGAGCTGGCTCTTGCGTGCCTTGGCGATGCAGCGCTTGCGTAGGGTACGCATGGCTACACGGTGGTCGCAGCTGATGGCCGAGGCTACGGAGCGGCTCGCCAGCTTGGCGTCCATGCGGAAGAGGGCATACAGGTCCTCCTCGCTCGGCATGCTATTATATATATAAGGTATGGGCTTGTAGATCCATTCCTTGGCTCCAAGGTGATGGGCAAACCATGACGCGGCGCAGCTCATCATGTTGAGCGTCTCGATGGTGGTGGCTCCTTCGGAGAGAAGCAGTCCGCCATAGGTGAGACCGCCATGAGAGGTTACCGTGCGCCGCTCCTTGTTCCAGGATGCAGGCAGCTGGCCGATGAGTTCGCCTCGCTTGTAGAACATCAGTGAGCAGTCGGTGAAACGGTCGGCATGGTAGTCCATATAGCCACGCTTGTAGAGGAAGGTGCCGTTCTTGGCGCGGTCCACAAAGGCATCCCACTCGCTGGCACAGGCGCTGTCGTAGGGCTTCAGCTCCACCAACTCGCCTCGATACTCCTCGTAGTCGCTGATGTAGTCCTCGGCATCGAAATGGTGCGAAGCCATGACCATGACCACCGTGCCCTCGGCAAAGTTTTTCAGCTCGTCCCACACGGTAGGCGCTATGAGCACGCCCCGATGGGGAGAGTCGAGGTGGATGGTTGTGCGCACCTCGCCATCGTCGAGCACGAGGTCGAAGGCGCCATGAACGGCTACCACCACCTGGGCGCAATGGCCGTGCGAATGTCCGCCTCGCGAGCGGCAGCCCGAGAGGTCGTAGAGCCAGAATACCCGCTCAACGTGGAAGGGGATGTGTCCTTGGCTCTCGGCAAACGACAGACCGCCCCGATCGTCCATAAACCGAGGAAAGTCGATGATGCGGCAGCCGCGTGGTAAAATGTCGTGTTCGCTCATGCTTATATAAAGAGGTGTACGTTTTGTTTGTATAACGTGAAAAATACCTAAATCGTGTATTCCGATAAATTTTAGTACAAAGGTATGAAAAAAATGAGGAATTGTTTGCTAGGTCGGAAAAAAGTTTCTACCTTTGCATCCGCAAAAAGGAAACGGCTTGTAACCTTTGGAAGTTTGGGTGAGTGGCTG
>CANBEE010000228.1 GCA_947367415.1 uncultured Bacteroidales bacterium | reverse complement strand
GAGTGGAAGAGCATTACGCTTAAATAACCCTCTTCCCCGTCACGGCGGATATGTTATCCGCCGTTAATGAGTATCAGGGTCTGTGACCCGAAAATATAACAGGGGTCAGAGACCCCTACCTCAACATCATCGGATAGCATATCCGATGAGACGAAGATAAGGCGAAGTCTTGATGCAAAGTATTATAACCCATATAACCCATAAAAACCATGACCCACGAAGAACTACAAGAAATCCTTGCCCTGCTCGAAGCGCAGGGTTGGAATCCCCAGCTGTGTGACACCCCTGTTCCCTACTACGACAATACCGTGCCGTGTGGCAAGCCTACGGATGTGGGCGACGTGGTGAAGGGTAATTACTTCATGCTGCCGCACGACCTTGTAGAACGTAACTCCATTGTAATAGTACGCGCTACGGGCGACTCGATGATTGATGCAGGTATCGAGGATGGCGACGAGGTGCATATGCAGGTGGGCGTATCTATCCGCGATGGCGACCAGGTGGTGGCATACATCGATGGCGAGAGCACGCTGAAGTCCTATTTCCGTGACTCGGACGGCACGGTGTGGCTCGTGGCCTGCAACAACAAGTATGATGCCATAGAGGTGACCGAGGAGATGGATGTGCGCATCCTGGGCAAGGTGGTGAAGTGTGTGAAGAATACCCCGTCATCGTCGTTCCGCTATATGCAGGAGGCCGTGGCACGCACCAAGAGAAACCGCACCGTGGGTACATATCCCCGACAGAGGTCCTACACCGGCGATGACCTGCGCCGGATACTGCGCGAGGTGCTGGGCCCCGAGATGGTGGCTGCTGCCGACTGGGTGGCGGTGTATCGCATCCTCGTGGACAAGTGTGGGGCACCCTCGTCGCATACGGCCTTTGCCGATTATGTCAACGCGCTCAACATGGGCGAGTACCCTCCCTGCAGCCGCGACTTGCTGCGCAAGGCCGATGCCGTGTATATGCGTCCCCTCTATGAGTGGGACAACACCGACATGCGCTCGGTCGCTCATGACCGGCGCATTGCCATAGCCAAGCAGTTGAGGAAGCTGCTTGATTAGGTAAAGCATACCCCACGGATACCCCAAAAGTGTCCCAAAAATGTCCCATTCGGCCGCGCGAGGGACAATATTTCCCCCAAAAATATCCCAATCATACCCCATTCTCCTGCTCCCCCATCGAAATTTTCGGTGGGGGATTGCTTTATATGTAACTTCGCTTTCGGAAAACGACGGTGGCCACCTCGACATTTCCATGATTGTATAACCCAAAAAAATGAAAGCGAAATGAAGAAGTTTTTCAATTCAAACGAGACACTGGAGATGTGTGATGTAAAGGTGGGCCAGGACGGCCGCATCGACATCGAAACCAATCCTTGCCACGCCACCGAGCTGGAGCGACTGGGAAATCCCGGAAGAGCTATTCGTGGCCGCGTGATGATGGAGGAGGGCAACCTGCACTTTGCACCCTATGCCGAGAACTCGCGCCGCCCCACCTTCTCGAAGCAGGTGCATGTGAGCAGCGCCACACTGTCGGTCACTGCCGATAAGGTGAAGCTATCGTTCATGATTCCGCGCCACCTCACCAAGCAGCTGATGCTCATGTACATTCAGAGCGAGATTGACGAGGTGAAGCGTCGCCTGGCGCTCGACGTGTATGATGGCATCGTGAGCAAGAGAGTCAACGATAACGGCCATTCGGATGGAAAGGTCAACGTTAACGTCAACGTTAACGTCGAGAAGGAAGGAGGTCAGTCATGAGCCGCCCCATCAAGAACCGCGAGCAGTTCTTCAAGCACGTCGAAGAGGGCTTGCAACGATATTTCAGCGAGTGCGACCGCCATTGGGGCGGTATCCTGCACCTCACCGTGGGCGTGAAGTGCGGCAAGGTGGGCGGCATCATCAAGAGCGACGACCCCTTCCCCTTCGCCCCGAAGGAGTACATCGGCGACAGGCTGTACTATGAGAAGCGTGTGAGAAGGAGAGAAGGAAACAAAAAAAAATAATTCGTGGAAAATTCATGATAATTCATGTCAAAAAAAAGAAAACACGAATTACCACGAATTTCCAAAAATTAATTCGTGTAACAAAACAACTCGTAATTGTATGAAATATTTTAGGTTATCTGAATTCACCCGAAGCGCCACCGCGCAGCACCTCGGCATTGACAACACCCCCTCGGAGGAGGCCGTGAAGAATCTCTCCCACTTGGTGTGGAACGTGCTCGACCCCTTGCGCGAGCGGTGGGGCAGTGCCATTATCATCAACAGCGGCTTCCGCTGTGAGGCGCTGAACAAGGCCGTTGGCGGAGCCAAGGCGAGCTATCACCGCTTGGGCATGGCAGCCGACATCCGCCCCCGGAATGGGAGGCTTGCCGAGCTGTACGACCTCATCCATGTGATGTTCCGCGAGGGTAAGCTCGGCCTCACCGAGTGCTACCTTGATGGCAAGAAGGGATACATCCACATTGCCTACGATGTGACTGGTTTTAATGTGTGGCCGTTCATTGGGGCCTCCCCCTTGCAAGACTGCTGAAGCAGACTCCTTTGTGAAGCTAAAGCTTCAGTCGTCGCAACCGACGCTCATTTCGCGTCGGCCCAAGGAGGGGGACTCAGTCCTCGCTGAAAAGGGGCCTCCCCTAACCCCTCCCAAGGAGGGGGACTCAGTCCTCGCTGAATAATTAACAACAGTAATAACAAACAATTCATTAAAAAGTCCTCATCCTCCGCGATGCCTGCATCACCCCTCCTTGGGAGGGGCAGGGGGGAGGCCTCATTCTAAAACATGATCAACTACGTTAACAATTCATTCGATAAGGTGCTGAAGCCGTGCGATGCACAGCAGTTCGGCACCCTCACGCAGAGCGAACTTACCGAGAAGCTCATCCTCGCGCATCGCGCAGGGGAGAAGAACTCCAAAGCCAAGTTGCCCGCTCTCACCTATATGGGTGTGCTCGACGAACCACGCTACAAAGCCTACCTCGCGCAGTGCGAGGAGCAGGGCACGAAGCCTCTCGGCTCGCGCCGTGCAGAGTTTATGCGCCCCACTGGCTTGCTGATGCTCGACTATGACCATCAAGACCCGCACAAGGTGTTCAATGCCTTGAAGAACTTCCTCGTCTGTACGGCTTCGTGGAATGCAGATAAGCTCGCCCTCGCTCATATCACCCCGAGTGGTGACGGCCTGCGCCTCGTGCTGAAACGTACGAAGGGCATGACCATCGAGAAGGAGCAGCACGAGTGGCATGAACACATAGCGGAGTTCTATGAAGGTGACTTGAAGTTTGACGGTGTGTGCAAGGACATCTCGCGCCTCTCCTTTGCACCCATGCACAAGGAAATCCTCTACTTCAATCCCTCGCTGCTGTTTGCGCCACTGCCCGATGCGGCGGACTATCCTGACGACAAGGCCCCCCTCTTCTCCCCCCCAAAGGGGGATGACTTGCGCCCTTCGATGTCGGAGTCACCCCTCCTTGGGAGGGGCGCGGGGGAGGCCGAGTATAACGGAGTGCCTTACGCCGAAATCGTAAAGCGCCTCGAAGAGCAGCTCGGCGGCCGCCCCGAGCATGGTGCCCGCAACTCGTTCATCTTCACCATGGCCTGCAACCTCCGCTACATCTGCAACGACGACCCCGCATGGATAGCAAGCATACTGCCCACCTACGGCGAAGACCCGCAGAAGCACCGCGCCACCGTACAGAGCGCCGTGAACCGCCCCATGAGCCGCACCATGCCCGAGACGCTTGCTCGCGCCCTGCGCATAGCGCAAGGCGAATTGTCAATTGTCAATTGCGAATTGTCAATTGCCACGCCACCTGCCATGCCTGCCGCGCTCCCCGCACCGCTCGACATGCTCATCTCGCGCACTCCCCAGCCCATGCGCCCTGCCGTAGCCATGGCGGTGTTTCCCCCACTGGGAGCACACCTGCACGAGGCAAAGTTCCACTACTGGGACAACCGCGACTACGAGCCCACCTTCATGAACGTGCTCGTGGCCGAGCTATCGAGCGGCAAGAGCGCCGTGAACACGCCCATCGAATACATCATCGCCGACATCGAGGCACGC
>CANBEE010000227.1 GCA_947367415.1 uncultured Bacteroidales bacterium | reverse complement strand
AATGACGACAAACCAGGTGGCCAACGCGGCCAAGAGGCCCAACACATAGAGCAGCTTGTGAGGTACGCGGTCGATGAAGAAAGAGACACAAAATGTCACTACCACCACGATAGCCCAACCCACACAGCTGAGCATGTTGGCGTACTCGTTGGTCAATCCACCGGCAGTCTCATATATATGGGGCTGGAAGAAGCCCATTACCGATGCTACGAGGTTCCAGGTGAGGTAGATGACAGCCAGAAAACAAGCTGTCTTTACAGCTTTGGTATTCGTAAACAGCTGTTTGAAGGCATGCAGCAGTCCGGTGTCTTCGCCTTTGGCCTTGGCGGCATTGCGGTTTTCGGTCCATTCCTTGCTCTCTTCCAGCTTACGCTGCATGTTCCATGCAATGAAGGCTACCACAAAGAGTGAGAAGAAGACAACACGTGAGCTGAAGACGTTCAATGCATCGCCAGTCAGATTGGCACCACCTATGAAGTGGCCGATGCTTTCTACCCAGCCGAACAGATAGCCACCAGGGGCAAAGAACATACCCAGCAAGAGGATTATCATCGGGCCAAATCCCCATGACATCTGCGAGATACAGATGTTGCGGCCACGGTTGTTGACCTCGGAACTTTCAGAGATGTAGGTCCACGATGCGGGCACACCGATACCTACCGAGATACCTGTTATCAAGAAGCCTGCCAACAGCATGGGGAAGTTGACCGAGCACATGACAAGCAGTACGCCTACCATATAGACCAGCAGGTTGTAGGTGTAGATGAACTTACGGCCATATTTGTCGGCCAGGAATCCGCCGATGATGGCACCGATGGCTGCTCCCAAGCAGTTTGCACTGATGAAGTTGAGCCAACCGAGATGAACCTCCGTAAGACCCAGGTACTTCTGCCACAAGGTGAGGCCGCTGGCACCGGCAACGATGGCTCCGGCATCAAGATAATTGGTGAGAGATACCGCAATGGTACTCTTCAGACTGTTACTTTTTCCTGACATTGTCTTTATCTCCTATGGATTATCGTTTGCTGGTCACTTCTGCTACATATTTGTCAATCTCTGCGATGAAAGCGTCGCCTACAGGCACGTTGTTCTTCAAGCAGAACATGTCGTATACGGCTTGCCAAGGCATAGCTTTCTGCTCTTCCATCACGCCGAG
This sequence comes from uncultured Bacteroidales bacterium, assembly GCA_947367415.1. GTDB lineage: Bacteria > Bacteroidota > Bacteroidia > Bacteroidales > Bacteroidaceae > UBA1189. The sequence goes on along the minus strand of CANBEE010000227.1, from coordinate 2,957 downwards.
CACCTTGAAGCCTTCGCCTGCGAGCTCGTACTGAGCGAGCAATTCCTTCGGCTCGAGCAATGCGCGGAGCATGCACTTCTGTGCTGAGCGTGAACCGATGACATAGGCACCGATACGGTTGATAGAGCCGTCGAAGAAGTCGAGGCCGTAGTGTACGCGGTCAAGAGCACCGGCACGTACGATTTCGAAGAAGAGCTCCTGTGTGGGGTCGTCCATGATGGTCACGTGGTCAGAATCCCAGCGTACGGGACGTGATACGTGAAGCATGAGCTCCTTCACGAAGGGAAGTACGGCGCTCACCTTGTCGGCAGGGCTCTCGGTGGGATGATAGTGGCCAGTGTCGATGGTCAGAATCTTGTCGTTCTTGGCTGCGTATGCGGTGTAGAAGTCGTGTGAACCTACGGTGAAGCTCTCGAGACCGATACCGAATACCTTACCCTCGATACAATCCTTCATCATGGGCTGCTCCTTAGCGAAGATCTCATCGAGTGACTGGTTCAGCAAGTTGCGATAGAGAGCGTGGTTTACGCTAACGTCCTTGCAGCCGTCGTGCACCCAAAGGTTCATAATACAGGGGTCGCCCTGTGCCTCACCCATCGCATTGGCGATGTCGCGGCAGCGCTTGCTATGCTCAATCCAGAAGTCGCGGATGCCCTTGTCGGGGTTAGAGAGTGAAAGGTTACCACTCTTGGGGTGTGAGAATGAGGTAGAGTTGAAGTCGAGCTTGGTGTCGTGCTCCTTACCCCAGTCAATCCAGCTCTGGAAATGCTCTACAGATACTTCGTCGCGGTCTACTACCTTGCCTTGGAAGTCGCCATAGATCTCGTGGAGGTTCAAGCGGTGAGTACCGGGGATGAGCGACTTAGCCTTCAATACATCCTGACGGAGTTCATCGATGTTGCGTGCTGCACCGGGGAAGTCGCCTGTAGACTGGATACCGCCAGAGAGAGCACCTGCCTGTACCTCAAAGCCCTTCACGTCGTCGGCCTGCCAGCAGTGCATGCTGAGGTGGAAGTCCTGCAACTGTTCCAATACCTTGTCTGTGTCAATACCAAGAGCTGCGTAGCGCTCCTTTGCAATCTCATACGATTTCAAAATAAGTTCTTCTTTCATTTTGGTTATATTTTTAAAAGTTGTTTTTTCATTCTTAGTTTAAATGTCTTCTCTATACACCTTCAGATACTGCTCATATCCCTTGTCCCAAGCCTCTGCATCTTCGGGTGTGAATGTGGCGGTCTCTACAGAAGTTGCGATGAGACGACGCATAGCTGCAATGTCCTCTACGATGCCAGCTGCCTTGGCCTGCAGCATGATGTTGCCGATAGCAGTACATTCGCTCGGGCCAGCTACTACGGGTACGCCTACGGCGTTGCAGGTGAACTGGTTGAGGAGGTTGTTGCGTGAGCCGCCACCAATAACGTGCAGTGCCTCGATGGGGAACGGAGCCATCTGCTGCAGGTAGCTGAATACCTGACGATAGCGCAGGGCCAAACTGTCGAAGATGCAGCGGGTGAGCTCGCCATAGGTCTCGGGAACGGGCTGTGAGGTTTTGCGGCAGTACTGCTTGATGGCCTCAATCATTGAGGTGGGATTAGCGAAGCAGGGTGCATCGGGGTTGATGATACTACGGAAGGCGGGCACTGCCAGAGCTGCATCGATGAGCGCACTGTATGAGTAGTCCTCTGTCCATTCCTTGCGACAGCGCTCCAGGAGCCACATGCCACAGATATTCTTTAGGAAGCGTGTGGTACCCTCTACACCACCTTCGTTAGTGAAGTTCTTGTCGAAACTCTCGGTGTTGATGATGGCATCTTTCACCTCAATGCCCATCAGTGACCAGGTACCTGAACTCAAGTAGGCGAAGCGCTCGCTCATGGCTGGCACGGCAGCTACGGCCGATGCGGTGTCGTGACCGGCTACGGCAATCACAGGTATGGCACCAAGGCCTGTCTGGCGCTGAATCTCCTCGCTGAGGACACCGATTTGCTCACCGGGGAATACGAAGCGGCCAAACTGCTCGGCACGTACGCCACACACGTCGAGCAACTCCTGCTCCATCTGCTTGGTGCAGGGGTTGAGTATTTGTGAGGTCGATGCAATGGTATACTCTGTCACCTTCTCGCCTGTCAGCATATAGGAAAGAGCATCGGGCACGAAGAGAATATTGTCGGCTGCTTCCAGAGCACTGTCGCCTGCACGGTGCAGGGTGTAGAGCTGGAAGAGCGAGTTGAAGTTCATGAACTGGATACCCGTAAGGTCATATACGTGTTCTTTGGGTACCTGTTTGAAGTACTCCTCCATCATGCCCACTGTGTGTGGGTCGCGATAGCAGTAGGGGTTGCGTAGCAGGCCGCCGTCCTTACCGATGAAGGCGAAGTCGACACCCCAGGTATCGATACCTACCGAGGTAATCTCAATACCTTCGCGAGCCACTACCTTAAGGCCGCCGATGATTTCGTTGTACAGAGCATAGATGTCCCAGAAGAAGTGTCCACCAGTCTCAATGATATGATTGGGGAAGCGGGTGAGTTCGCGTAGCTCAAGGCCAGCCTCAGAAAGCGTACCCAGAATGGTGCGTCCGCTCGTGGCTCCGAGGTCCACCGCAAAGAAATGTGTTTGTTCCATATTAATTACACTGTTAGGTGATTAGATTTCTGCCTATATGGTTTGGAATAGCAAATATAAACGTTTTTTTTTTCTCGACAATAGAAAAACAGTAAAAAAAAAAAAGGATGAAAGATGAAGTGAGAAAATACAACATCCCTGCAAATAAGTTTCAGCACTATTGTTGCATATTTCACCACCTTTGTTTATCTTTGTTGGCTAATGGGGTTACAGCAACTCACAAAAACATGATATGAAGACATTCGAAGAACTGGGCGTGATGCCCGAGATATGTGAAGCCATCAGCGAACTGGGCTTCGAGTACCCTATGCCAGTACAGGAAGAGGTGATAC
>CANBEE010000226.1 GCA_947367415.1 uncultured Bacteroidales bacterium | reverse complement strand
GTTACTGCTACTGCAAAGATACTAAATTGAAAGCAATTCACAACAATCCACTGTCCGTATATAAGATGAAAAAGTTGTTATGCTCTTTGGCACTCATTTGTGCCATGCCTGCCGTAGCGCAGCGCGAAGCTACTATCACCCTCCATCCAAAAGAGGGTAAGAATGTAATCAGTCGTCATATCTACGGCCAGTTTGCCGAACATCTGGGTACCTGTATCTATGGTGGCCTTTGGGTAGGTGAGGACTCCTCCATTCCCAACACTAATGGTTACCGAAACGATGTGCTCGGCGCACTTAAAGAACTCAGCATCCCCAATCTACGTTGGCCAGGTGGATGCTTTGCCGATGAGTATCATTGGATGGATGGTATAGGTCCACGTGAGAATCGTCCCCGTATGGTCAACAACAATTGGGGCGGAACTGTTGAAGACAACAGCTTCGGAACACACGAGTTCTTGAATCTTTGCGAGCTGTTGGGCTGTGAGCCTTACGTGTCCATGAACGTTGGTAGTGGCTCAGTGGAAGAGACAGCCAAGTGGGTTGAGTACATGACAGCCAAGGATGGTCCTATGGCAAAGTTGCGTAAGGAAAATGGTCGTGAAGAACCCTGGAAGGTAAAGTATATCGGTGTGGGTAACGAAAGCTGGGGATGTGGCGGTAACATGCGCCCCGAGTATTATGCCGATCTCTATCGCCGCTATCAGACCTACTGCCGCGAATATAATGGTAACCGTCTGTTCAAGATTGCCAGTGGAGCCAGTGACTATGACTATAACTGGACCGAGGTACTCATGCGCAATGCTGCCGGTCACATGCGTGGTCTTTCGCTCCATTACTACACCGTGCTCACTTGGAGTGGTAGCAAAGGCTCGGCACTCAACTTCAATGACGATGACTACTACTGGTGTTTGGGCAAGTGTCTTGGTATAGAGCCAGTGATCAAGAAACATATGGAGATTATGGACCGTTACGACAGTCGCAAGCGAGTAGGCCTCATGGTCGACGAGTGGGGTACTTGGTGGGATGAGGAGCCGGGTACAGTGCGTGGTCACCTCTTCCAGCAGAATACCATGCGCGATGCTTTTGTTGCAGCACTCTCATTCAACGTGTTCCATAAGTATACCGACCGTATTCAGATGTGTAACATCGCTCAGATTGCCAATGTGCTGCAGTCTATGATCCTGACTAAGGACGACAAGATGGTGCTTACCCCCACTTACTATGTATTCAAGATGTATAAGCCCCATCAGGATGCAACCTTTATCCCTATGGAGCTCACATGTGATGAAATGCAGGTGAAGAACGAGCGTTACCGTCCCGGTCGCAGCGATGAAGAGCCTACCCGTACGCTTCCTATGCTGAGTGCTACAGCTTCAAAGAATGCAGAGGGTGCTATCCATATCTCTTTGGCCAATGTCGACCTCAAGCAGAAACACGAAGTTACCATCAACCTTGCCGATGTGAAGGGCAAGAAGGTGACAGGTGAGATCCTTACCTCAAAGAACGTGGGCGACCATAACTCTTTCGAGAACCCCGATGTGGTTAAGACAGCCGAGTTCAAGGGTGCCAAGATTACAAAAGATGGTCTGAAGGTTACATTGCCTGCAATGAGCATCGTTACATTGGAGGTGCGCTAAAAGCTATACATATATATAAGTATAGAATAATGGAGGGTGTGTCATCAAGTCGGCACACTCTCTTTTTTTGTTAGAACTGCACATGCACACGGATGCGTACTCCGTGTTTGTCGATGCCTGGTATGTCTCTGTAGGTGAGACGACGTACATAATCTACCTCCAATACCTTGAAGATGTTCTCTATGCCGAATGATAGTTCCATGTACGGCGTGTTGGTGAGTGGGTGATTTTCTCTCGGGAAAAGGTAGAGCCCATGGCTGTCGATGGCATTGGGCACATTGCCGGGCCTCAAGCTGCCGTAGAACCCTTTGAAGTCAATGACTTCACGCCAACCAAGCCGCTTTATCAGGGGCAGTCGGTTAAAGATGAGTCCATTCATATAGTATATGGCCTCCCATGAAGCATAGCTGTCTGCTACGAATTCCATCGGGTTCATCAGCGCAAACGACTCTTTTTGTAGTGTATACGAGAGGTTTGCGTTGGGGATGATGAGCAGAGGGTAGGGGACATCGTTCCACACCTTGCCACCCTTGACTACGGCTTCGATATAGCCGAACTGGGATAGCCAGAAGCGTTTGCGGGCACTGGCTTCGGTATGGTGACAGGTGAATTGGCTGCCCAATACTCCCTTCATGGCTACACTATGCGAGAGAGTAAATACGGGACGCTCGGGAAGCAATGAGTGGCGGTCCCACTTCTGCTGGGTGAACTTCTCTCCGGGGGCATAGCGGAGGCCCAGCTCCAGTTCGGTCTGTGGCAGTTCGTTTACGAAAAGGGGATTGCCGCCCAAGCGGCTCTCAAACTGCATGAGGCGACTGCTCTCGTATATCTTGTTGCGCAGGGTAAGCGAGTAGGAGAAGTGGTTGTAGTGTTCGCGGTTGTAGGAGAACTCCGCTTTGCGCAAGTAGCCTATCTGATTGTCGTTGATACGCTTCAGGTTCAGGAAGATATTGTCCTTGTTGGTATATAGGTACGTCTGTCCGTATTGGTAGATGTCGTTCTCGTAGTGTAGGCGAAGCGAGTGTATGGGAAACTCATTGATATGCTCTTTCTTCTTCTTGAAGGAGTACTCCAGCTCTCCCATGTATTTCAGACGCTGGTCGCCGAAGCCATAGGCTACAAAGAATCGTCCCATGAGGTGTGGGTTGAGGTAAGCCGAAGTCATGCCACCCATGCGTAGGCGTAGTCCTTCAAGCTCGTTGTGGCTCACGGATGTGTTGATGGGGCCATAGAAAAATTCGGGTTCTTCCTTCTTGTTGGGGATATACCCTGTAAAAAGGAAGGTGATTGCTTTCTCGGTCCAATAGTAGAGTGGGTATTGGCGCAGTTGAGCCATCATGTCGCCTACTGAACGCTCCTTTTGGCTGACATGGCCTATGCGATTGGCTGTCCAGAACTCCTCGTCCTTCTGGCGGGCATCCTCTTCTTCGATGGTGCTCTCGGGGCTTTCAAACAGTTCGGGGCGGGAAGCTATGTCGAGTAGGTAGTTGTCGTAGCTTACCTCGCGCTTTGCATACACACCATTGATATGTGCCGTAATCTCAAACTCCGCAACAAGCGACTCTTTGCTGACTAGGGGCGTGCCGTCACTGGCCGTAGTGAAGGTCTGGGTAATATTGAGCGTACGCACGAAATTAAGGTTGATGTCGTGCGGAGTGGACATTTGTACCCATTTTATCGAATGGGTGCTGTCGGCAGTGACGTATAGATGCCCGGTGAACCCATGTGATTCGGAGTTGAACGGCACAAAGGCCAGGTCGATGCATGGGGTGCTCTCTACCAGGATGGTATCCATGATGTAGTATTTATATACACTTGTGGCAAACGATGAAAGCGGACTCACGAAACGGTTGCGGAAGAGGTTGATGTCGTTTTGGAAGATGTCTACATCTCTGAATACCTCTTCGAACACGCCGTCTATCTCCTGCTCTGAGATGAAGTCGTCGACTCCGGCACGTCGGCGAGCCACGATGTGCTTCTTGTGGCTTTCGGGCGACTTGCGGTAATGGTCGCTACCAATCAGCTCGCGCGACGAAATATTGAGAATCGGCTTTCCCGAGACAAGCGATGTGTCCAGATACTGCTGCAGCAATCCAATCTTGTCGAGTAACTCGGCTTGATATTTGCTTTGGTCAAAGTTGTTGAGCGCTATAGTCAGTAGTTCGTGACGGTCACGGCTGTAGTAGTCGTGGCTCTCGAGGCGTAAGGTGTTGCGCCGTTTGATAATGCTCTGTACCAGTTCAACGGCAGGATTGTTCTTGCGCCTATAATGTTCGCGGTTGGGGCGCACCTCCACTTCGCTCAGCTCGTAACTCGTGGGCGATAGCTCTATGTGCAAAGGATACTTCGTGGAAGGAGTGATGGAGAGTCGTTGCTCAACATATCCGAGCGAAGACACGATAAGCGTACCGCGCGAAGCTGAGGAGATGAAGGAGAAGTTACCATCCTTATCGGTCTGGCAGCCATCCGTCGTGTTCTGCATATATACCGATACGTAGGGC
>CANBEE010000225.1 GCA_947367415.1 uncultured Bacteroidales bacterium | reverse complement strand
GAGCTGGCTGGTTTGGTGCTGGAGAAGACCGATACGGTTGACTACTCTGAATATGCGCGCTTCTTCTTTGACCATTCGCTCATCAACTCTAAGGGTGAGGCGCGTGAACCCGACTCCCTGCACTTCGCACATATCGTGTGGGAGCATAGAGATAGCACGGCGTATGGCCGTAGCAACTTCCGTACGATTGATCACAGCAACTTTATCTATGATTTTCATCTCGACTCGCTTTCGTGTGCGCGCAACATAGGTAAGTACTTGGGGGGATATCCCCGAACGGATTATGATAGGGATGGGCAGCCGCGCAAGGAAGGGCAGACCGATGCGGGGTGCTATCAGTATGTTCTCCCTTAACTAACAATAAAAGTTAAACTCCGCGAGTTTGATGCAATATCCTCCATGTCTTGTTGGAAAGTTTACATAAAATGGCTTACTTTGTTATGACACACCCCCATGTGGAATAAAAACAGATGGTGATTGCCATATTTAGGGCATATATATAAAGGAGTAGAAACAAACAATAAATAAAGCAATGAAACACATCACAACCATCATCGCCGCACTGCTCATTGCCGTTGCGGCACAGGCGCAAAACCGCGTGGTGGACAATCCGCGCATAGAGACAAACAGTACGAACGGGTGCATGGAGATAACCCATGTGGAGGTGAACAAACGGGAGACGGTGGTGACGGCCACGCTGAGACACTTGCCTAACTATTGGATTCAGTTAGACAGCACGGAGGTGCTGAAGGGACGGCAGACGGGAAAGAAGTACAAGTTTGTGCGGTGCGAGAACTTCCAGATGAACACGCATGTGTTTATGCCCGAGAGCGGACAGATGGACATAAAACTCTTCTATGAACCCATCGACAAGACAGACACGGAGGTTGACTTCAGCGAGGGAAGTTGGAGCATCAAGGGCATATCGCTCGTGCAGCACCCTATGGCACATTTGCTGGGCGAGTGGGAAAAGGTGGACGAGGCAGGCAACGTGGCGCTCGTCATCAGTCACGACAAGATATTCTACGCCGACGAGATATGGAACTACGACGTGGAGCGCAAGGGCCGACAACTGACGGTAAGCCTCAGCAGTGGAGGCACGGGGCGTCAATTCCTCTTGGAGGAGAAGAAAAACGGCCGCTTGCTCCTCAAGGTCAATTCGAAAGACAAGGGTTATCTGCTGACTTGCGAGTCTGCACGGCTTACTGAGGCGGCTCCCTACAGTTATAATCCGCAATCCGTCAGTCCGCTCTTCTTTGCCAAGGGAAAGGCTTTCATCAAAGGGTATATAGCCAACCGTGCCGCCGATGCGGGGAAATACCTGACTATATCCTATCGGGAACAGGTGAGTGGAATAGAGCACAAGACTGCGGTGGAGGTGAATGCCGACGGCACCTTCCTCGCCACGGTGGAGATTCCCTATCCCTGCTATGTGAGTCTGCAGGGCGACTTCTTTACCAATTTTTTCTTAGTGCCGGGTGAGACGGCGGTATGCCGCTTCGATGCCGCCCAAATGGCCGGGCCTACCAGAAATCTTACGCCGCAAATCTTGGGCAACAGCCTCTCGGCACAGGTAAACCGGCACACCTACTCATGTGATGAAGCTCTGCAGAAAAAGGACGGCTTTCAATATAACGACGTGGGGCAACTGACCTCGATAGAGAACACGCTGAAGTTCCGCGATATTGAGTTGAAACGCTTGGAGCGTCTGTTGACAGAGGGCCCCGATAAATTGGCTGCGCTGCCCATCAGCGATAGGGCGAGAGACATACTCATGACCAATGCCGTGACAGACATCCTGTGCAATACGCTCGATATCGCCATGTTCTATAACGACAGCAGATACGAGAAAGTAGATGAATATACATATAAAGAGAGAGAAGACTTCGTTTCCCCTATCAAAGGTAATTACTACGACTACTTGCTGAAGCACTACGACCTGTTGATGGACAACATGCTGATGCTCTCCTCCAGCAACACATGGGTACCGTTCAACCGTGCGGCTTTCGGTCCCTTTAGGGTAGAACCTCAGCAAATGGATAACCGTTTTTTTAGCGAAGAGGCATTGCCCCTTATGGCGGACAGTACATTGACCGAAGAAGAACGGCAACGGAAAAGAACGCTGAACGAGATTTGTAACCTAAACCTTAGTTTGCTAGACAGCTACAATGCCCACGTTTTGGAATATGTTGGCGAAGAACCGTATGACTCGCTGCCCACACTGCAGTGGCAGTTCAACAGCGCCTTCGACAACATGCAGCGCATACACTCCTTCAACAGCGGTTTCCTGCCGGAGGCATCTATCGTGGGATGTGAACTGCAACGACATACCGATGTGGATGCCATGGGCGAATTTCTCATAGCCTTGCTCCCTCACCTGAAGAGTCCCATCGTCATCCGCGAAGCGCTGAACGCATGGCGCGCACTCATACGCCAAAACGAAGGTGGAATAGCGTCTGACGAATATCCCGAAGTTACCCAATTCCTCAGCGACATACGCAAGAAATACGACACACCGCTCATCGTGCTCGACTTCTGGGGTCTCGGCTGCGGACCCTGCCGCGCCTCTATGACAAGCCAAAGCAAATGGACCGACAACTATGCAGGCAAAGCGACCTTCCTCTACATCTGCAACGAGAAAGACAATCCCGAAGAGCGCGTGCAACAGTTCTTTACAGAAAAGGGGATTAAGGGAGAGAGTCTGCGCATCAGCAACGACCTGTGGCTGTTGATGCAGACGCGATTCAACTTCAGCGGCATCCCCTACGCAGCACTGATGGGCAAGGACGGCTCTATCGTGGAGGAAAACATCCATGTACATGAATCCCTCCTCGACAAACATCTGGCAGAATAGGGATGGGACAAGAATTTTGACTTCGTCGAGCTAAACCTTCTCTTAAATTCATGGCCAATTACATGGCAATTGCCTATAGCCCCTGCGGGCGGCGAACTTTGTTTCGTGTTCTCATCTTTTTCAACATAAATCCCCGTAAATCAAACAGATATTATTCATATAATTAAATTCAAACAGCATTATGTACCAAAATGTACCAATTGAATTGATCGAGCGCATAGAGGCGCTGGAGAGGAGAATGGGAAAAAATTGAAGCAAGAGTGGCCTCCCCCCTGCCCCTCCCAAGGAGGGGTGATTCAGACAGCGCGGAGCCAAGTTCCCCTCCTTGGGAGGGGTTAGGGGAGGCCCTTAATCTATTACTGGACCACCGCACGCCCGACGGGCGCTACCTGATGCGGCACAGGTATCAGTGGTGGGCGGTATATCATGTATTGGTGCGGCAGTGCGGCTTCCCTGACGGGTACCGCGAATTTGTAGCCTGTATCGCGCAGCTCTTCCCCGAAGGGCTGCGCGTGCCATGTACGGAGAGCACGATGAAGCAGCTGTCTCAGACACGCTACATGGAGCCCGTCCGTGACTGGCGCTACGATGCACTCTACCACGGCTCACCCGAACGCTTCCGGCTGATGAGGGAGACGGTGGAGTGGATGGGAGAGATGGTGGGTGATTAGAAGCTGGCTGCCATCATCTCGCGACCCCTGAGGGTACTCTCCCTCTTGTACCCCCACCCGGCCTGCGGCCTCGTCCCCCTGCCAGGGGGACAGTGCAGTGCTGGAAAGCGATTATTGCAGTACCTCTATCAGAGATTCTATATTGTCAGTATACAATGTTTCAAGATTGTCACTTTGTAGTGCATCCTGCATTGCATTGATCGTCTCTTGATTAGGTTGTTTGTCTATGATGAAATCCATGTTTGCAAATGTATAACACTCGTATCACAAATACAAGGAAACGGATGAAAAAGTTGATTGAATTTACAATCTTTAATGAATACCTCCCAATTATAACCCATTTGTAACCCGCGGGTTATTTTCTTGGGGATACGCGGCAGATTGGGTTATTTTGCAGCGGAAAAATAATATTTTACTGCTATGATACAACTAAGTCTATTCCGCGGTGTGCACGACACGCAGCCGCGGCCTGTCACCCTCGAAGAGGTGGTGACGATGATGCGCACGGACCAGTCGGTGCGCGACCTTACCGAGAGGCACCGCTATGCCCGTGCAATGGGCGACGAGCAGGGTGCAAGTAGATATAAGAAGATGATGACGAGCTTCGGCGTGGCGGCA
>CANBEE010000224.1 GCA_947367415.1 uncultured Bacteroidales bacterium | reverse complement strand
AGCCCTGACCTCGGTGACACTCCTTATAGGATATGCAAATATAGCCAGCGGAGTAGCGACTACAATCAACTTCATGTACCCCGTTATAGTGGTATTATGCATGATGCTGCTACATGGAGAGGAAAAGTCATGGATAAATCCAAATTGTTTAGATTAGTTAAATGAATAATATGTATATTTGCAGACAGAACATTCCGAAAAAACAGATACTATATGAAGAAGCACATTTATGGAATACTGCCATTGTTGGTATTCGTATCCTGCGGTCAGGAACCTAAGGTTGATTATGAGGCCGAAGCATGGCGTCGTGCCGATAGTTTGGTAAACCTGCTTACACTCGAAGAGAAGGCGCAGCTCACGATGGATTTCTCCAAGTCGGTGGAGCGCTTGGGCATCAAGCAGTACAACTGGTGGAACGAGGCGCTGCATGGTGTGGCACGTGCCGGGCTGGCTACGGTGTTTCCCCAACCCATAGGCATGGCGGCTTCGTTTGATACCGATGCGGTGTATAATGTATATACGGCAGTTTCTGACGAGGCTCGTGCCAAGAATGCACAGTTTGTCAGAGAGGGTACACGTGAACGCTATCAGGGACTCACCATGTGGACCCCCACGGTGAATATCTTCCGCGATCCCCGTTGGGGACGTGGCATCGAGACCTATGGCGAGGACCCCTATCTGACTTCGCGTATGGGTGTCATGGTGGTGAAGGGGCTGCATGGACCTGCCGGACAGCCTTATGATAAGCTGCACGCCTGTGCCAAGCACTTTGCCGTACACTCCGGTCCGGAATGGAACCGCCACACCTACAATGCGGAGAATATTGAACCGCGCGACCTATGGGAGACTTACTTGCCTCCTTTCAAGGCACTTGTGAAGGAGGCCAACGTCGAGGAGGTGATGTGTGCATACAACCGCTTCGAGGGACAGCCTTGCTGCGGCAGCGACAAGCTGTTGCTTGACATCCTGCGCGACGAGTGGGGCTACGATGGCATCGTGGTGGCCGACTGTGGCGCTATCCATGATTTCTACAGGGCAAATGCTCACCGTACCCATCCGTCTGCCGTGGAAGCATCGGCCGATGCCGTGGCTCACGGTACTGACCTCGACTGCGGCTCTTCGTATAAAGCTATCGTGAAGAGTGTTGAGCAGGGTTTGCTCGACGAGGCTAAACTCGATGAGTCGGTACGCCGATTGCTCAAGGCGCGTTTCCGCTTGGGCGAGATGGATGATCCCGAGCAGGTGGAGTGGACGAAGATTCCCTATTCCGTGGTGGCTTGTGACAAGCACGATAGCATTGCGCTGGATATGGCCCGAAAGTCGATGACATTGCTGGTGAATAAAGACAATGCGCTGCCCCTCAAGCGTGGCGGACTCACCGTTGCCGTGATGGGCCCTAACGCCAATGACTCGGTGATGCAGTGGGGTAACTATAATGGTACGCCACGCAATACCGTAACATTGCTCGAAGGTATACGTGAGAAGCTTACCGACAGTGACCGCCTGATCTACGAACCCGGATGTGCTCATGTGGAGCGTATGGTCGTTCGCAGTGTGTTTGACCAATGTATGTCGGGCGGAAAGCCAGGCTTCACTGCCCGCTATTGGAACAATACACGCCGTGAGGGAAATCCGGTGAATACCGTGCAGGTGACTACACCTCCCCAATACTGTGCAGCAGGTGCTACGGTGTTTGCTCCTGGAGTGAACCTGACCGATTTCTCGGCAACCTATAGCACCACCTTCATCCCTAAGGTGGAGGGAGAGTATCATCTGGATATCTACGCCTATGGCTTGGGACGTGTACGTGTCAATGGCAAGGAGGTAAAGGGATTCCATAATACACATGGCGCCCGCAAATCGACCTATAAGCTGAAAGCTCGTCGTGGACAGCGCTACGATATTGAGATTGACTATGAGTTTGTGCGTGCCGATGCGCTGCTGAGCTTCGATTTAGGATTCCGGGAAGAGACTGATATAGCCCGTAGTGTCGATCGTGTGAAGGAGGCCGATGTTGTCATCTTTGCCGGAGGCCTCAGTCCTATGCTTGAGGGCGAGGAGATGGGTGTACATCTGCCCGGATTCCGCGGTGGCGACCGTACGGAGATAGAGCTCCCAGCCGTACAGCGCGAACTGGTGGCTGCACTGCACGAGGCTGGCAAGCGTGTGGTATTTGTCAACTTCTCAGGTTCGCCCGTGGCCTTGATACCTGAGGTTGAGCATAGCGTGGCTGTGCTGCAGGCATGGTATCCTGGTCAGGCAGGCGGACGCGCTGCTGCCGACGTGCTCTTCGGAGACTACAACCCTGCAGGCCGACTGCCGGTAACCTTCTACAGCAGTTTGGCACAGTTGCCCGATTTTGAGGACTACAACATGAAGGGACGCACCTACCGCTACATGACTGAGACGCCGCTCTTCCCCTTCGGATATGGACTCAGCTATACCACCTTTACTTATGGCGAGCCGCGCCTTTCCAAGAAATCATTCTCTGCAGGCAAGACTCTCACCGTGACAGTCCCCGTGACCAATACGGGCAAGATGGATGGTGATGAGGTGGTGCAGCTCTATATGCGCCGAGTGGATGATGTTGACGGTCCGGTGAAGGCGTTGCGTGCCTTCCGTCGTGTACATGTGGCTGCCGGTGCTACCGAGCAGGTGCAACTCATGCTGACCGACTGTGAGATGGAGTGGTGGAATCCCGAGACCAATACCCTCTGCATCTATCCAGGCAAGTATGAACTCTTCGTTGGAAGCAGCTCACGTGCCGAGAATTTGCAAGCATTGGCAATCACCGTAAAATGATATGAAGAAACAATTCAGACTGTTGTATGGAGTCACTCTCGTTATATGAACTGGGACGTCTAATCCGTCACACGCTGAACGCTGGCTTGCCCGATGCCTATTGGGTACAAGCCGAGCTGAGCGAGGTGCGTGAGGCCTACAACGGACATTGCTACGTGGAACTGGTGCAGAAGGCCGAGCGTGGAAATGCCCTGTTGGCCAAGGCACGAGGAACCATCTGGGCCAACATCTACAAGATGCTGAAGCCCTATTTCGAGAATGCTACAGGGCAACGCTTCACAGCAGGTATCAAGGTGCTGTTGCAGGTGACGGTCGACTATCATGAGCAGTACGGGCTCTCGCTCACCGTACACGACGTGGACCCCACCTACACACTGGGAGATATGGCACGCCGTCGCCGCGAGATATTGGCTCAGCTTGAAGAGGAGGGAGTGCTCACGCTCAATAAGGAGCTCGACCTTCCTGTGCTGCCGCAGCGCGTAGCGGTGATCTCGGCAGCCGGTGCTGCCGGATATGGAGATTTCTGCGACCAGCTGACTTCGAATCCCTATGGCTTTGTCTTCTATCCCAAATTGTTTCCTGCCGTGATGCAGGGCGATAGGGTAGAGGAGACTGTCATTGCTGCGCTCGACCGCATAGCTGCTGCGCTCGACCAATGGGATGTGGTGGTTATCATACGTGGCGGTGGCGCCACGAGCGACCTCTCAGGTTTCGACACCTATCCCTTGGCCGCCAATTGTGCCCAGTTTCCCCTGCCCATCATTACGGGTATCGGGCATGAGCGTGACGATACCGTACTCGATATGGTGGCCCACACCCGTGTGAAGACGCCTACTGCAGCTGCAGAGTTTCTCGTGGCAAGCCTTGCCGACGCAGCGACGAGGCTCGACACATTGGTAAGCTCCCTTACCATCGGCATCACCGAACGTATGCATCGTGAAGATAGACGGGTTGAGCAGCTTGCCCAACGCCTTCCTTCGCTCTTTGCCCTTGTGCAGGCCAAGCAGCTGCACCGTATAGAGCAGTTGGAGAATTGTCTGCGTACTTCGCTTGCCAATACAATGCTGAGGCATACGCATCGTCTGCAACTGATCGAGAAAACTATTGAGGGCGCTTCGCCCCAGCTGATGCTGCAGCGTGGGTATTCCATCACCCGATGCAATGGTCGTGTGGTGAGCGATGTCGCATCGCTGCCCGAGGGCGCGTTGCTCACTACCGAGTTTGCCGACGGCGAGGTGAACAGTTCGGTATTGAAAGTAACTCCTAAATAAGAATCTGTTTTAAAATTATTTTGCGTTTAGCTGAGAGGTGTTTGGGGATAGATTTGCGCTGTCAAGGCGCAGTAAATAGTGGTCTATTTACAAG
>CANBEE010000223.1 GCA_947367415.1 uncultured Bacteroidales bacterium | reverse complement strand
GCCATGATCCGCAAGCTCCTCTCTTACATGCCTCAGAACAACATGGAGCAGGCTCCCCGCGTAGTGTGCACCGACCCCATCGACCGTAAGGAAGACCTCCTCAACGAAATCATCCCCGACAACCCCAACAAGGCATACAACATGTACGAGGTTATCGGTGCTATCGTCGATAACGGTGAGTTCCTCGAGGTACAAAAGGACTATGCCAAGAACATCATCGTAGGTTTCGCACGTTTCAATGGTGAATCAGTAGGTATTGTAGCCAACCAGCCCATGGCATTTGCCGGTGTGCTCGACTGCAACGCATCACGCAAGGCAGCCCGCTTCGTACGCTTCTGCGACGCCTTCAACATCCCCTTGGTAACCCTCGTTGACGTTCCCGGCTTCTTGCCCGGTACAGGTCAGGAATACAATGCCGTTATCCTCCACGGTGCCAAGTTGCTCTATGCATTCGGCGAGGCTACCGTACCCAAGGTAACCGTTACCCTGCGCAAGTCATACGGTGGTAGCCACATCGTGATGAGCTGTAAGCAGCTCCGTGGCGACATGAACTATGCATGGCCCACAGCTGAGATTGCCGTGATGGGTGCCAGCGGTGCCGCTGCCGTACTCTACGCCAAGGAGGCTAAGGAGAAGGAAGATCCCAAGGCATTCATCGCCGAGAAGGAGGCCGAGTACACCAAGCTCTTCGCCAACCCCTACAATGCAGCCAAGTATGGCTACATCGACGACGTTATCGAGCCTCGCAACACCCGCTTCCGCATCATCCGTGCGTTGGCCGAGTTGCAGACCAAGAAGCTCGAGAACCCGAAGAGAAAGCATGGTAATATACCTTTGTAATAAGGGCCTCCCCTTGCCCCTCCCAAGGAGGGGTGACTCGGGGCCAACTAAAAAAATGTAAAACTAACAAAAGTCCTCTACACATTCCGCGATGTCGGAAAGCCCCTCTTCGGGAGGGGTTGGGGAGGCTTCATGATTATGAGAAAAACATTTATATCATTAATGATGGTCTTGGCTGCCTCTGCAGGCTTTGCACAGGGAGCCAAGAGCCTCAAGTTCAACGAGATTCTCGTGACCAACACGGCCAGCATCGTCGATGAGTATGGCTGTCGTTCGGCATGGATAGAATTTCACAACGATGCGTTTGCTCCGGCCAATGCCCGCAACTGCTTCCTCACGACCAACCGTGCCGTGCTGAACAAGGAGCTGAGTGCGCCCGAACGCATCAAGATGATGTACCAGATACCCTCTGGCGATGTAGCTACGCATATCGACGGCAAGCAGAAGATGCTCTTCCATGCCGACGCAATGCCCAAGCGTGGTGTCTTCCACACCAGCTTCACCCTGGCCGATAGCACCGAGAACTGGATTGCCCTGTACGATGCCAACGGTACTACCCTACTCGACTCTATCACCGTACCCGCCCTCGGCGAGAACCAGTCATGGGCTCGCGAGAAAGACGGTGTAGGCGCATGGAAGATTGTAACCGCCGACAACGTGACCCCCGCAGCGACCAATATCGTAGAGCAGGGCGAAGGCAAGGTGGCCAAGTTCAAACGCCTCGACAGCCGCGGCCTCGGTATGACCGTGATGTGTATGGCAGTCGTATTCTCTGCGCTTGCCATCCTGTGGTGGCTCTTTGCTATCATCGGTAAGATCTTTGCCAGCACTATTTCAAGCGCCAAGAAGGCTCCAGCCAAGGCTGCAGCTCCTGCCCCCAAGGCAGCACCCGCCGCTAAGGGAGGCAAGGCCGATGAAGAGATGGCAGCCATCTGCATGGCCTTGCACGAGCACTTCGGCAACGTACATGATGAGGAGAGCGATATCCTCACCATCGACGGTGGCGAATCAAGCTGGCACATGCTCACACATACACACTCACATCCGTATCCTTACAATTGATAATTAAAAATTAGCATACAACGACATGAAAGAATACAAATATAAGATCAACGGCAACGAGTACAACGTAGCCGTAGAAGAACTCGAAGGCAACAAGGCCAACGTGACCGTCAATGGCAAGACATACGAGGTAGAGCTTGACAAGCCCGCTAAGCCTGCAGTAACTAAACCCGTAGCACGTCCTGCTGCAGCAGCACCAGCCGCTGCTGCACCCGCCGCAGCTCCCGCTCCGCGTCCCGCAGCAGCTGGTGGTGCAGGCATCAAGGCTCCTCTGCCCGGTGTCATCCTCGACATCAAGGTGAAGGTAGGCGATGCTATTAGCAAGGGTCAGACCGTAGCTATCCTCGAGGCAATGAAGATGGAGAACAATATCAATGCCGACCGCGAAGGCACCGTAGTATCTATCAATGTAGAGAAAGGTCAGTCTATCGCTGAGGGAACAGATATCATTACACTGGGATAAATGGCCTCCCCCTTGCCCCTCCCAAGGAGGGGTGACTCGGTGGACATTAACTATTGAATTTTAAACTAATAAAACATCTCCTCTACACCTCCGCGATGTCGGAAAGCCCCTCCTTGGGCCGACGCGGTATGAAAGCGTCGGTTGCGACGACAGAAGATTTATCTTCCCAAAGGAGTTCCGCTTGCGGATATGCGGAGGCTTCATTAAACTATGTCACAATTAGATAAAATTAGAGAGCTCGTAGAGCTGCGCGAGAAAGCCCGTCTGGGCGGTGGCGAGAAGGCCATTCAAAAGCAGCATGAGAAGGGTAAGTATACCGCACGTGAACGTATCGATATGCTGCTCGACAAAGGTTCATTCGAAGAGATGGACATGTTCGTAACTCACCGTTGCCACAACTTCGGCATGGAGAAGAAGCAGAGCCTCGGCGATGGTGTAGTAACTGGTTATGGTACTATCGACGGCCGCCTCGTATATGTATTTGCACAGGACTTCACCGTGAATGCCGGTTCTCTCTCTGAGACCATGGCCATGAAGATTTGCAAGATTATGGATGCAGCCATGAAGATGGGTGCTCCCGTTATCGGTATCAACGACTCGGGTGGTGCACGTATCCAGGAAGGCATCAACGCCCTCGCCGGCTACTCAGAGATCTTCCAGCGCAACATCATGGCTTCAGGTGTGATTCCTCAGATCTCAGGAATCTTCGGTCCCTGCGCCGGTGGTGCCGTTTATTCACCTGCCCTCACCGACTTCACCTTGATGATGGAAGGCACCTCATACATGTTCCTCACCGGTCCTGCCGTAGTGAAGACCGTACTTGGCGAAGACGTTACTCAGGAGCAACTCGGTGGCGCATCAGTACACTCAAGCAAGTCAGGTGTTACCCACTTCACTGCACAGACCGAGGAAGAGGCCCTTGCCATGATCCGCAAGCTCCTCTCTTACATGCCCCAGAACAACATGGAGCAGGCACCCCGCGTAGTGTGCACCGACCCCATCGACCGTAAGGAAGACCTCCTCAACGAGATCATCCCCGACAACCCCAACAAGGCATACGACATGTACGAGGTTATCGGTGCCATCGTCGACAACGGCGAGTTCCTCGAGGTACAGAAAGACTATGCCAAGAACATCATCGTAGGCTTCGCCCGTTTCAATGGTGAGTCAGTAGGTATCGTAGCCAACCAGCCCATGGCATTTGCCGGTGTACTCGACTGCAACGCTTCACGCAAGGCTGCTCGCTTCGTACGCTTCTGCGATGCCTTCAACATCCCCTTGGTAACCCTCGTTGACGTTCCCGGCTTCCTCCCCGGTACAGGTCAGGAGTACAACGCCGTTATCCTCCACGGTGCCAAGTTGCTCTACGCCTTCGGCGAAGCTACTGTGCCCAAGGTAACCGTTACCCTGCGCAAGAGCTATGGTGGTAGCCACATCGTGATGAGCTGTAAGCAGCTCCGTGGCGATATGAACTATGCTTGGCCCACAGCCGAGATTGCCGTGATGGGTGCCAGCGGTGCTGCTGCCGTCCTCTACGCCAAGGAGGCTAAGGAGCAGGAAGATCCCAAGGCATTCATTGCCGAGAAGGAGGCCGAGTACACCAAGCTCTTCGCCAACCCGTACAATGCAGCCAAGTATGGCTACATCGACGATGTTATCGAGCCTCGCAACACCCGCTTCCGCATCATCCGTGCATTGGCCGAGTTGCAGACCAAGAAGCTCGAGAACCCGAAGAGAAAGCATGGTAATATACCTCTTTAATAATTGACAATTGATAATTGAAAATTGACAATTATGAAAAAAACGATATTAAGCATAATGGTTATC